>JBEBJC010000821.1:0-4149 GCA_040080105.1 Myxococcota bacterium | reverse complement strand
GCGCGTTGCACCGGGGGCAGGTGGCGTGCAGCCGGATCGAGCCCCCTCGGACGAGGGCGCGCAGCCTCGGGCGCCGCTCGAGCTTCCGATACAGCTCGCTCGGCATGTGCAGCAGCTCGAGCGCGACGATCCCGGACGACTCGCGCTCGAGCGCGTCGAGCAGCCGGTCGAGGCCCGCGTCGGTCCAGGTGGGGGTCGCGTCCAGGTCGAGCCGGACCCGCCCCTCCACGCCGGCCAGCAACGTCCGCCAGCGGAACGTGTCGTCGAGCGGCCGGCGGATGTACACCACGAGCCCGCTCTGGGTGATCTCCTTCTCGACCTGCCGCCGCTTCTCCTTCAGCGACAGGGCCTCGCTCACCCGGGCGACGTGGGGCGGCGGGTCCACACAGAGGTCCTCCGCGAACGACAGGTAGCTGTCGGCCTCCTCGTCGAACTCCGCCTGGCGCTCGGGGGCGGCAGGGCACGGCACCGCCGGCGGGACCCGGCTCGCGAGGGTCGCCGCGGCCTCCAGGCCGCTGACGGTGTGGGTGAAGACCTGGCCGGTGAGCGGGTCGACGTACGGCAGCTGGAACGACACCACCTTCCCGCCACCGAGCAGCCGCCGGATCATCCCGACCTGCTGCACGAACGGGACGGAGCAGCGCAGGTGGTACACCGCGTCCACCGCGGGTGCGCTCCGATCGACCACCTCGAGCAACCCACGCAGCCCGTACGACGTGATCCGGGTCACGTCGCCGCTGTCGATCAACACCACCCCGCGCAGGTGCCGGGCGATGGTCGGGTCGAACCGCTCGTCGATCGCGCTGCGCAGGGTGAGCACGGTGACCCCGCGGACGCGCTCCACTACCGCGTGTGGGGTCTCGGCCACCACCTCGGCCGGCGGGGACGCGTCCGGCAGCTCGACCGACGGCTCGACCCGATCGCCGATCACGAGATCGGCGGGGAGCTGGCTCACGTCCGGCTCGGTCGGCCAGCGCGGGCGGGCGGTGTCGACCACGGCGGCCAGGTCGAGGTCGGTCACGTACCATGCGCGATCCCGCACGACCGCCGCGAGGGCCAGCTGCATCTCCCGCGCGGTGCGGTATCGATCGGCTGGCGCCTTCGCCATCGCTCGCATCACGATCGCGTCGATCGCCGGGCCGAGCGCCGGCACGATCGACGAGGGCGCAGCCGGGGTCTGGTAGATCACCGCCCGCATCGTGTCGTACGGGTTCGCGCCGCGGAACGGGTGGGTTCCGGTGAGCAGGGCGTACATCAGCGCGCCGGTGGCGTACACGTCGGAGGTTCGGTCCACCTCGAGCCCTTGGCATTGCTCGGGCGACATGTACAGCACCTTGCCCTTCACCACCCCCGATCCGCTCGACTCGCGCCCCAACATCGCCTCGGCCTTGGCGACCCCGAAGTCGAGCAGCTTCACGTGACCGTCTCGGGTGAGGAACACGTTGTGCGGCGACACGTCGCGGTGCACCACGTGCAGCGCTCGACCCTCGGGCGCGGTGCGCTCGTGCGCGTAGTGCAGGCCCGCCAGGACGCGGTCCATCACGAAGAACACGTGGGGTGCGGAGGGCAGCGTCTGCCGCTGCGCCAGCTGTTGGCGAAGCTCGAGCAGGGTGCAGCCCTCGAGCAGCTCCATCGCGATGTAGTACTCGCCGTGGTTGTCGATCACGTCGTACGTCTGGACGATGTTGGGGTGCTGCAGCGTGGAGGCGATCCGCGCCTCGTTCAGGAACATCTCCACGAACGACCGATCTTTGGCCAGATTGGGCAGGACCCGCTTCAGCGCGACCCGGCGCTTCACGCCGGCCACGCCGGTCGCGTCGGCCACGTACACCTCGGCCATGCCGCCTGTTGCCAGCCGGGACACGAACCGGTACCGCTGGACGGCCGAGGCGCGCGCTCCGTCGGCGGCCAATCAATCCCGCCGGAACAGGGTGGGTCGGTTCCCCTGGTTCGGGTCGGGCGCCCGGCGGGTCACCGGCTTGAACACGCTCGCCACGACCTGTTGGCCGCCGCGGTCGAACACGAACTCGAGCGACTCCCCCTCGGGCAGGGTGACGTATTGCTGTTCGGCGGCTGCCTGGAGCTCGGTGAGGGTGGTCACCCCGACGTTCCCTACCCGACGCAGCCGATCTCCGGGTTCGACGCTCCGGATGTAGCTCTCCCGCCGCACGAGCCGCAGGCCCGGCTCGACCCACGGCGCCCGCGGCGACACGGTGATCCCGCGGAACGACAGCTGCTGGGTGTACCGAGAGCCGAACTCGGCCAGCGCCGTCCGATCCACGCCGAACTGCGCCAGCACGAGGTACCCGCCGGACGAGGTGCGCTGGGCGACCTCCTGCAGCGGCTGCAGCGCCAGGTCGGACGTGGCGCCCCGCCAGAACTGCAGCGCCGCTTCGCGCTCGGCGCCTTCGGCGGGCAACCGCTCGTCCGGGAACGGCAGCTCGCTCTCCCGCGCCGCCAGCTGCAGCAGGGTGTCGAGGGCGTGGTCTCGGGCGGCGTCGCGCGCGGCAGCTTCGTCCGGACCCTCCCCCTGACCGACCAACAACAGGCGCCCCGCCGTCTCGGCCAGCTCGATCTCGGCCCACGCCGGCCGCCCGACCGGGTCGAGACCCACGGGCACCTCGACCCCGCGGGTCGAGGTGACGGCGATCACCAGCGCGACCGTCCCGACCAGCGCGAGCCCGAACAGCGCGACCGCGAACGTGAGCAGCCAGACCCAGGTCCGGCTCGGCTGCGGGGGCGACGACGGCACCGGTGTCCGGCGGGTGGGGACGGCGGGCACCGCGATCGGCGCGGGCACCAGGATCGGCGCGATCGACGCCGACGACGAGGGGCTGGTGCGGTGGACCGGAGCCGGCGTCGTCGACCCCGGTGGCAGCAGCTTCAGCGCCTCCGCAACCAGCTCTTGGCCTTCGAGCTCCATCGGATCGCCTCGCCAAGGGAGGTCCAGCTCCGGTACGACCCGCTCGGCGAGGGACGCTCGGTGCACCTTCAGATCGATGCACAGCCGGCGCCGCAGCGGCCGGGTCAGCGACTTCACCGAGGTGACGACCGACCCCACGAACACCCGCTGCGGCCGGTCGTCGAGCAGCCGTCGGAGCAGCGACAGGGGCGCGCCCTCGATCACCAGCCGCTGCACTTCGTCCGGTACGCGGACCAGGCACCCCGCGAGGTTGTCGACCCCCGGCGAATCGATCTCGGCGAGCGAGCGGAGATCGAGCACCACCTTGCCCTCGAGCCCGCTGAACGCGCGCTGGAGGCGGGTCGTACCGTTGACCACGCCGTTGATCCGCACCCGCGTGAGGTCTCCGGCGATCGACTTCTCCACCGGCGGCCGGCGCGGAGCGTCGCCGAGCTGGGCCAGGACCCGCGCGAGCTCGGCGTCGACGCTGTCGATCAGCTGGTCGTCCAGGTCGAAGTACACCCACGGGTCTTCGTCCATCTCGGCGGCGCCGCGGCAGTCGGGGCACACCACCCGAGGAGGGTTGCGCGCGCGCAGGATCGCGCGATCCTCGATCGCGTCGAACGGGACGCCGAACCCGCTGCCACATCGCGGGCACGCGTACGGCGCGACCAGCGAGTGGATCCGCGCGGTCCCGCAGAAGTTGCGCATCATCGTGATCTGGTTCACCACCGCCGGGCTGGCGCGCAGGAACACGGCGGTGTGGCCGCGGGCCACGTCGAGCAGCTCGAGCCAGGCGCGCACGCCGAACGAGGTGACCCGGTCGACCTCGGTGAGATCGAACACGGTGGGGCCGTGCAGCTGGCTGCCGATCGCCCGACCCGGGAACGACTCGTTCAGCTGGCCGCGGATCGTGAGGACCTGGTACTTGCCAACCTGGCGGATATCGTATACCGCGTCGTCCTTCGGGAACGACTGGTCGTCGATCGTCCGCCGCTTCTGCACGCCGTCCGACGTCGCGCCCCGCGGGCCGATCTCCGCCGCTCGGTACTGCCCCATCGTGTTCTCGAACGAGGCGTAGTCGAACCGGAAGTCGTCCGTCGGCGGTGGGGCTTCGTCCGGGGCCGCGCTGCCGTACAGCAAGGTCTCGGTGTCTTCCGACTCGTGGCCATCTCTGCGCTTCACGTGGCCTCCGGAGCTCAACGTTCTCGGCCGATCGCGGGGCGGGGCACCGCGGGGGGCGGCCC
>JBEBJC010000820.1:0-4152 GCA_040080105.1 Myxococcota bacterium | reverse complement strand
GAGCAGGTCCCCGCCCGACGACGCCGACGACACCGACGACGGGCTCGACGCGTTCCGCGACGCCGAGGACGAGGGCGGGGACCTGCTCGGCGACGAGCCCACCCGCGGCACCTCCGGCGACACCGAGCAGGTGTACCGCAGCGCGATGGGCCGCCTCGGGAAGCTCGAGCCGGACGAGGAGCTCGCCGGGTGGGAGACGTACCTGGCGAAGTACCCCGACTCGGTGTACCGCCAGCGGATCGAAGCCCGGATGGAGGAGCTGACCGACCTGATGTACGCCAACGTCGGTCCCACGACGGGCCCGGTCGACGCGAACAAGGCCGAGATCGGGTTCTCGCAGGCGCTCCAGCTCGAGAACATCGACCCGCGCAGCCGGGTGCAGCTCGGGTTCGAGATGGGCCTGCCGAGCTACCTGAACCTGGTGGCCGACTACGAGCACCAGCTCGCGCGCACGCTGTCGTTCCACGGGGGGATCCGGCGGCGGTACACCGGGTTCAACCTCGAGGTCGGCGCCCACTGGTCGCCGGTCAAGTCGCTGCGCACGAACACGCTGGTCACGCTGCTGGCCGACGTCCACCTGAACACCAACCCGGCCTACCCCGGGGTGCGGCCACAGGTGGCGTTCGGCAAGCGCATCGGCAAGGTCGACCTCCAGCTCCAGGGCGGCCCCGACATCACGTTCCGCACTTGGCCCGACACGGCCGGGCAGAAGGTGTCCGGGGTCCAGCTCGCCTACACCGGCGGGGCGTCGGTGATGTACGCGGCCTCCGACAAGGTCGGCGCGTTCCTCGAGTCGAACCTGTACATGAAGCAGGTCGAGGCCGACGGCGCGTTCGAGGGCGGGCTGTTCCGGTTCAACGTGGTCACGTTCGGACTGAAGTTCTTCCCGGGCAAGACCGCGAACCAAGAGGTGAACTTCGGCGCGACCGTGCCGTACACCCAGCAGTGGTGGCAGTACCACTACGGCTCGATCATGGCCCAGTACAACCGGTACCTCGACTGACCTCCACGGCGAGGCTCTCCGCGCAGCGGAGGTCGGTCCCCGAGACGGTGGCGCGCCGCGGGTGAACCGCGGCTCACCGCCCCAGGCGCGCGAGCCGGGCGAGGACCTCCCCCATCTCGGGCGTGTCCGGGCCCGAGCGGAGGTGGGCGACGATCGCGTCGGACGTGCCAGGTTCGGCGTACAGCGCCGCGTAGTGCACGAACCGCTCGATGGTGGTGTCGCTCGTGAGCTCCGGGTGGAACTGGCTCGCGTAGAACGGCGAGCCATCGACGACGAACGCCTGGTTCTCGATCCCGCTGCCCACCGCGAGGCGGGTCACGCCGCGCGGGAGGGTGATCACGTGGTCGTGGTGGCCTTCCTGTCCCCAGAACACCGGCGGGAGGGCACCGATCACCGGGTCGGCGACCCCGGCCTCGGTCAGGCGGAGCTCGTACGAGCCGAGCTCCTGCCGGGCGTCGTCGCGCACCACCTCGCCCCCCAGCGCGAGCGACACGCCCTGGAACCCGAAGCAGCTGGCCCACGCCGGGATCCGCAGCTCGATCACCTCGAGGCAGGTCGCCATCCCGTCGCGGATCCACCCCACGTCGTCGAGGACGGAGTACGCCCCGGAGCCCCCGAAGAACACGGCGTCGTACCGGCGCAGCCTCCCGGCGTCCGGCCGGCCCTCCACCATCGGGTGCAGGTCCACCGCGTCGAGCGGGAGCCGCGCGCGGGTGGCGAAGCACCGGGCCTCCTGCAGCGCCATCGGGTCGTGGGGGTCGCGCAGCGACACCAGCAGGGCGCGGGGCTCGCTCATCGGGCCCCCCCTTCGACCCGCGCTTCCCCGAACACCACCGCGGTGATCCCCGGAACGCCGCCGAGGCGCCGCAGCAGGTCGGGGATCGCGTCGAACTTCGCGCGGCCGAGGTCGACCACGTACGACACTGCGCTCGGGCCGAGCGGCTCGGGGTCGGTCACGTAGTGGACCCGGCCGCGGTCGGCCTCCCCGAACTCCCCGTTGAACCCCGCGAGGTACCACCCGCCGACCACCGCGTCGATCGCGCCGAGGCGGTCGGAAGCGGCGCCGTCGAACCGGATCACGATCGACAGCCAGTGCCAGGCGCACCGGGTCGACACCCACACCGCGAACGGGTGGCCCGACCACGGGAACAACACCGGCACCTGCGCGAGCGGCTCGAGCCCCTGCACCGCGACGATCATCGGCTCGGACTCCGAGTACACGCCGCTGACCTGGCCGTCGGCCGGGTTCACCAGATCGACGCGCGACAACGCGTACGGGCGGGCCCCGTCGGGGACAACGGGCTCGACCTGCCCGCTCGCCGTGCGACGCATCCGGGTGGCCTCGGCGTACCACCCCTGCGCCACCTGGGGCGCGGCGACCTCGTCGAAGTACTGCCGGTACGACTCGCAGTGCGCCTCGAGGAACACCGACGCCGGGTGCTCCGTGCGCAGGAACTCGCGGGTGCACCCGACCAGCGCCTCGGCCGACGCCCGCTGGTCCTTGTCGAGCCAGTCCAGCGCCTGCGCGTACACCTCGCAGCCGTCGGTCGGTGCGCCGGTCATCAGCAGCAGCTGCCCGAGCTGCAGGCGGGCCTCCACCGCGTCGGGCCAGGTGGCCACGACCTGCTCCAGCGTCCGCCGCGCGTCCGCCACCCGGTCGAGGGTCTGGTACGCGCTCGCCAGCGACAGGAAGAACTCGCGCCGGAGCGCCTGGTGCTCGGGCGCGGTGAACGGGCGCGACAGCTCGACCGCGGCCTCGAGCGGCGCGATCGCGTTGCCCACGTCGCCGCGGTGGAAGTACGCCATCCCCAGCGCGTGGTTCAGGTCCGGCCGGCCGGAGTCGAGCTCCAGCGCGGCGACGAACGCGGTGATCGCGTCGTCGAACCGGCTCTCTTCGATGGCCTTGAGCCCGGCCCGGGCACGCTCGTCCAGCGACATCGACGCTCCGCCGGCCAGCATACCTCGGGGGTCGTCAGGCCGAGCGGCGGTCCTTCATGTCGTCGTTGACGAGGTCGAGGAGCGTCGCGGACAGCTCGATGATCTGCTCGTGCGAGAAGCCCTCCGTCTTGAGCTGACGGTAGAAGCTCTTCGCCACCGCCTTGTTCCGGTTGCGGAGGAGGTCGTTCGATTCCGTGTGCTGCGTGAGCATTGGTTCCCTCGGTCGAGCCCACCACCTCTGCAACACTCGTGCCGGGCCCCGAGCAGGGGAAAACCAGGTTTCGTACATGGTAGACGACCCGTAGGTGCGTCGCCGGGTACGCGGTTTCCAGCGGGAAGTGCGTACGCGGTTACGCACCTCCTCCCGTCAGCGCTTGACCTTCTTCTTCGCCATCGCCACGTAGGTCTGGATGTTCGGGATGTCCGGGTCGAGCCGCTCGGCGCGCAGCAGATCGTCTACCGCCTCGCGGTAGTTCTTCCGGTAGTAGTGGCTGATGCCCCGGCGACAGTGGGCCATCGGGTGGTTCGGCGAGAACCGGAGGGCGTCGTCGAAGTACTCGATCGCCTTCGCGTAGTCCTTGCGCGCGAAGTACAGGTCGCCGATCGCGACCTGGGGCTCGGGGTCGTTCGGGGCGATGTCCTCGGCCACCATGAAGTCGCTCATCGCCCGGCTGTAGTCGCCGAGGTCGAGGTACAACCTGCCGCGCGCGACGTGCGCCGGCACGTTGTCGGGGTCCGCGTCGACCACGTCGGAGTACAGGTCGGCCGCGTTCTGCAGCTGGCCGCTCGCGGTGGCGTTCTGCGCCCGCAGCACCATCTGGCGGATCTCCTCTGCCGTGGGGGGCGCCGCCGCCACCGGGTTCGGCCGGATCACCTCGAGGTCTTCGGCCGAGATCTCGCTCGCGTCCTCGTCGTCGTCGTCCTCGAGCTCGGCGAACTGCTGCAGCTTCACCGAGAACCCGCCGCCCGGCGCGTCGAGGTCGGTCTCGAAGTCGGCTGCGCCGACCTCGATCGGCTCGTCCTCCTCCTCGGCGCCGAGCACCCGGCCGCCCGACCCGGACGCGTTGAGCTGAACCGCGGCGGCGCGAGGGCGCGGCTCGTCGGACTCTCGGATCGTCGGGACGGAGCTGCCGCCGTACAGGCCGGCGGTGACCCGCCCGCTCGGCGGAGCGGCCGAAGCGGGGGGCTGCGGCTTCGGCGCGGGCTTCGGC
>JBEBJC010000819.1:0-4155 GCA_040080105.1 Myxococcota bacterium | reverse complement strand
CGTCAATGTCAGAGTTCGTCCTGAGGTGTTGGCTAGCGACGAAGACATCGTCAACGTACTGAGCCACGAGGCTTTCGAGCTAAATCGCCTATTCGACGTGGGTGCAGATCCCGGATCGGTCCAGCGGGCTCATGCTGCCTTCCGAACGGCATCATACGGCTCCTGTGGACGGTCGGGCGTGATTCGACGGATTACGGGATCTCGGCACCGTGCATGTTCTACCGCGACGGCACCAGCGAAGTGGTCCCAGAGGCCGTTGACGACAACGCAGCGGAGGGCGAGGACGTGATCAGCGCGGACGCAGGTCCAGCGCATCATCGACCCGTCCAGACGGCGCCCCACCACATGGTTCACGGCACCTTCGACAGCGCCCGTCGCGCTGTCCATGTCCGTCCGAGCGAGCTCCTTGTACCGCAGGTGGTCGCGGTGCCCGTCGAGGTAGCCGATGGCCTTCGCGAGCCGCTCCCGACGCCCCTTCGTGCCTGGGCCGCTCTTGCCGATCTGCGACCGCAGGCCGCGCAGGGTTTCCAGCATCTTGTCGAGGGACCCGGCCATCAGCTCGCGCTTGCGCGCGTGGACCCAGGTGGCGAGCTCCGCCGAGCCCTCCTTGAACACTGTTCCTCCGGCCCGCCAGAGGTACTCGCAGACGTGGTACCAGTCGACGCACGGCGTGGCGAGCGGGAAGAACTCGCGCTGCATGGCCCAGATCGCCTGGGCACCGTCGGCCAGGAAGTAGCTAGGCTTCTTGCCGTACCCCCGCTTCAGCGCCTCCTTGAGCGCAAGGGTGAAGGCGTGGCGTCGGCTGCCGAAGGTGGCGATCACGCGCTTGTTGATGGGACCGTCCAGCGTGCCGTCACGGTTCCGACGCAGGGTGTAGATGACGATGACCTTGGCCATCCGGGCGTTCTTGGACTTCTCGCCCTTCCCCCGCCGCAGTCGGGGTCGCGCGTTCCGCTTCTGCCGACGCGCGGTGCGAGCTCCCTTCCGGCGAGACCGGCCCTTCTGGTGCGGCTTGCGGCGCTTGGCGTGCTCGGCGCTGCTCAGCATCGGAGCGCCCTTGTCGTCGCTCTGGATACGAGGATCTCCCCGTCGCCGTCGGGCACCGGCATGTCGCCCAGGAGCCGCTGGGCCAGCGGCCCGAGCTGATCCACGATGCCGAGGATGGCTCGCTTCGAGGGCACGTACTCCCCGAACTTGCCCAGGACCTCCACGACCTCGTCGAACGCCATCTTCGCGGCGAGGTACCCGGCCATGAGGTGCACCCCCAGCGTCATCCGCCCGGCGGCAAGGCCGACCTCACGGTCCATCGGTGCGAGCGTCGCCGGCCCTCGACCGTGAACCCGCTCGTAGACGGCCCGCAACCACAGGACCTCGCCGAACCGCATCCGAACGACGTGGTGGGCCAGACGCCTGTACCGGTACGAGGCCTGCGCGTACGTCATCGTGGCGGGCACCTCCGTGGGGAGGCGGAGGACGAGCCACAGGGCTGCCAGCGCGCGACCGAGCCCGAACAGGCGGTCGAACAGCGCCGCCTCGACCTCGTGGACCGTCGACTGCTGCGCGGCACCGCCGAGCCACGTGAGGCAGTCCTCGAAGGTAGACCGGGCGTCGTTGGTGCATTTTTCACGAGCCGCCTGCACGGCGACGCGCAGGTCGATAGTCTGTACGGGCACGGGGCCACCGGTTGCTGTTTGTGTCGCAACTTCGGCATAGCCGGCCTCGGCCCCGTGCGCTCCTTGGCCCGTGCGTCGCTCAGGAGGGTGTCCGATTCGGCTGGATCACCCTCAGCAACCCGCCCCCGATCGGACCTGCACCCCAATCGTTTCCGCATACCGGAACTCGCCAAAACGCCTCCAAACGACGGGCAGCCGCGTTTTGCTGGAGGGTGTTTCGGACGAGGGCGTCCGCATCCGCATGTGGGTCAATCTGGACAGCCGAGTAATCGAGACTGCATATCCCCAGTGGGGTGACTGATGAGTCCCGTTGTCAATTTGGATGCACTCTTGTCGTCCCGCCACGGGTCGATCCATGGCCCAATTTGGATAGTTCTTTCCAACGGGCACTCCTTTCCGGCGGACGGTTGGTACGACTTCGTGATCGTGCTGCTTGGGTGGTGGATTGATGCCGCCCGCCAGATGCTTCAGGGGCGGCACCACGTCGAACTGGGCTTCATGGAGGGCTCGTATACAGTCAAGATGGAACAGATAGGCGAAGCAATTGTCGTTCGTGCAACACACGGTTCCAAGGTGATTCATGAGACCATCGTGTCGCCATCGGAAGTCGCCGAATTTCTAGTGAAGTGCGAAGCATATGCTAGATTGGCGGTCCGCTCCGCCAGATCGAACGGATGGGTCGGTCGAGACGTTGATCAACTCGCCGGACTCCTTGAATAGCCCCGCTATGCGAAAGGGCGGCGACGCAGGTCACAGATGTGAGCGGGATGACGGGATCGACGCCGTGCTCGCGGAAGTACCGGTGGACCTCCTGCGCGTCGTGGCCGGCGGATCCTGATCGGGACGCCTTGTTCGCGCAGGGCCTTCTGGAGGTGCTCGAAGGTCCGCGGCCCGGCGGTGAAGTCGCTTGCGTTGCCCGGGTCCAGGCGGATCGCGATGGGGAGGTCGTGTCCGGCGGTGGGGACGGGCACTCGCAGAAGTGCTCGCGGTACGAGTCGTAGCCGATGCGCGCGTCAGGGTCGGTCCAGACGCGGTGGCAGTCGCAGCGGTGCCCGCGCGGATGATCGCAGGTCTTGCGACCGTTCTCGGCGGCACCCGTCACGAGGGCGCTGCCGTCGCCACAGGCGATGAACTTGGCGGGGTCGCCGAGCAGCTCGCGCCGCGCGGACTCGGAGACCGCCACCCCGAGCAGGATGGCGGTGAGGCGGCCCTGGAGGTCGGTGGGGTTCGGCCGGTCCCTCGAAGCTCGGAGCTCGGCGACGAGTCGCGCGGTGACCGAGTCCTCGGGGCGCTTCGACTCGGCCGGCTTCGTGCTGGCGCACCTCGGGGGCTGGGGCGACCGAGCACGCCGGCGCTCCTGCTCGCTGGGCGCGACGCACTGGCCGCACTTGCAGCTCCGGAGCGCCCCGTCGTGCAGCCGATGCAGCATTCCGTGGTACGTGCCGACCCCGGGCCCGCGGTCCTCCTCGGGCAGACCCCCCAGGACCCGCAGGACGCGGCAGGCACGCAGGTCGCGGACCCACCGGTTGAGCGACGGCTGCCCCACCAGGACCGCGAGCAGCAGGCACCGCAGCATGCCGATCGGGTCCCTCGGCTTCCCGCCCCGCGGGCTGTCCGCGTAGCACGCCTCGAGCACCGGTCGCGCCGGCTCGAGGTCGAGATCGTGCAGAACCACGAGCGCGTCGGTGTAGCGCTCCAGCAGCGGAACGACGTCGGGCTCGTCGACGTGGGCGGGGATCTACTCGCGGATCGAGGTCTGGTAGGCTTCATGAGGTGGGGACGGCATGCGGATCTCCAGCGTTGCACGTCTCGACTCCGTCGATTGGCGATCGGCGGCTGGCCAGGCCCAGATCCGCTGGTTCGAGTCCTCAGGTCCGTACCGCGGAGGCCCGCCCCGAGCGCCTCAGCCGATTGCCGATCAGGCTCAGGAACTCCGGGTGCGCGAGGTTGACCTTCATGGAGGCCGATGTGAGTCTGCTCGACCGAGAGAACCGCGTGGTTCTGGCACTGATACAGGCCTTGGTCGGAGCGGTGTCGGAGAACGTCCGAAGAGTTTCAGTTGGACAATGTGAGGACGTTGTACAGGTTCAGTTCGTATTGCACCACGACTCCGACGATGATCTAGATGAAATCTCCGACATCGAGTTCGAGTTCGAGGTGCTTCTGGATTCATCAACTGATGTGGCCGTCGAGGTGGTTGTCTCCGCCGAGCCGCTTGCGGGAATTCCGCCTGCCGGACGTGTCGTGTTCGCCCGGCGAGAGCGCAGGTAGCCGGGCGCAGGTCCACCCCTCAGCGAGCGCGTCGACGAACGCTCGATGCCTGCTCGGCGTCAACTACGTCTCTCCACGGCGACAACTGGAACTCCCCAGGGGTTTGCAGTGGTCGTCAGCTGGTCCGACGGCCAGCGCGCCAGCGAGCCTCTGCTGCGCATGCGAGCTCACACCCGGCGCGGGCCGAGCGCGAAGTCTCGCGCGGCGATCG
>JBEBJC010000045.1:0-18183 GCA_040080105.1 Myxococcota bacterium | reverse complement strand
CGCGGGGCCTGGTCAGCGCGCAGCTCGGCGGGATGTACGACCTGACGTTCCAGGAGTACCTGCTCAAGCCGTCGATCGGGTACCGCGCGTCGGACCACCTGCTGGTCGACGCGGGGCTGTTGCTGCTCGGCGGATCGACGCCCCCGCCCGCGTCGCTGGACGAGGCGCTGACGTTCACCGGAGGCCCGGCGTCGTACTTCTCCCAGAACGACGCGATCACGGTGTCGGTGTCGGTGATCCGCTAGAAGTCGACCGCGTCACCTTCTTTCGCGAGCGTGACCTTCGGATCGGAGTGGGTCGACCACTTCTCCGCGAGCTGATCGAGGTACTCGTCGCTCGCGTCGGGGAGGTGGTGGAACAGCACCAGGTGCTTCACCCCGGCGGCCTTCGCCACCGCCACCGCGTACTCCGGGTACGAGTGGCCCCAGGTCATCTTCTCCAGGTACTCCTGGTAGTCGTACATCGTGTCGTACAACACCACGTCACACCCGCGCAGGAACTCGACGATCCGGGCCTCGGTGCCCGCAGGCTCCGCCCCGGACGCCAGCCCCTCCCCCGGGCGCGCGAACGGCGCGGTGTCGGTGATGTACGCGAGCGACTTCCGCCGGTCCTCGGTGGCCTCGATCCGGTACCCGATCGACCCGCCCGGATGGTTCAGCGACAGGGTGCGGACGGTGAACGCCCCCGCCTCGAACTCGCGCCCCGATCGGATCGGCCGGAACGACAGCTGGGCCGGCACCTCCCGCAGGCGGGTGGGGTGGTACGTCCCGTTCAGGTACCGCGCGAGCTTCTCGCGGGCCTCCTCCTCGCTGAACGCGGGGAGCGAGATCCGGACCGCATAGCCGGGGGTGTAGATCGGCACGAAGAACGGGAACCCGAACACGTGGTCCATGTGGAAGTGGGTGAACAGGAGGTCGAGCTCGCGGCTCGCCTCGCCCACCAGCTTGAAGCCGAGCCTTCGAGCCCCGGTCCCACAGTCGAGCACCAGCGGAGGCGCGTCGGCGGACCGCACCTCGACGCAGGAGGAGTTCCCGCCCCAGCGATGGGTCTCATCGCCCGGGGTGGGGATGGACCCCCGCACGCCCCAGAACCTCACCAGCACGGGGTCGCGGGGGTGAGCGCACGAAGGCGAGCCGATGGCGACCCAGTTGCTCGTTCACGCGCGCTGTTGGATCGAACCATGCGAGCCCCACCGCCGAAACGTCCCGATAGGTCGGCGTAAGGTGGCTCACGGACCCGACGAATCCGAGAGGTGGTGCGCGGTAGAGGATTCGAACCTCTGGCCTTTGGCTCCGGAGGCCAACGCTCTATCCAGCTGAGCTAACCGCGCACGTCTCTCGGATCGAGCGCTGCCCGACCTCGCGACCCCGGTTCCCTATCCGGCGGCCCCGAACTGTCAAGGCGCCGCTGTCGGATCCCGTCGACCGGACGGGCTCGGCTCCGCTCGGCCGAGGATCCACGCGTGAAGCCCGGGGAGGACCTCGTCCTGCCAGGCGGGGCCGGTGCGGACCACCGCGTACTGCCGCAGCAGCGCCGCCAGCACGAAGCACGCCTCGTCGTACAGGTGGACCCGCTCGAACACGACTTCGTCTCCGCCGTCGGTCACCACCGCGGGCAGCTTCAGCCCGGTCAGGTGCATCGCGGGTCCCTTGAGCGTGACGAAGAACTCTCGATCTTCGCGGCGGATGCCGAGGCGGATCTCGTGCAGCACCTTCCCGCCGGCCAGGGCGGCGCGCGACTCGAGCGACGCGGACGGGTTCTCCCCGGTCATCACCGCCGAGACCTTGCTGTCGTCCGCGTTGCGGAACGCGAGCCGCTCGTCGATCCACACGTCGACCGGGCCGACCGGGGCCCCGAGGTCGAACGCGGACCCCTGCCGCTCCGACGACCACCACAGCCACGCGTAGAACTCGCCCGACATGTGCGGGACGATCGGCAGCCCCTCTGCGGCGCTGGTGCTCATCGCTTCTCCGAGCCTTCGGCGAGGTGGACGCCGAGCTGCATCGGGCTCGGCGCGCGGGTCAGCAGTCCGTCCACGAGCTCGCGGTCGGCCAGGTAGTCGAGCGGGGACCACGGGACGAGCTTCAGCCCGAACGTGCGGAAGAACCGCTTGCGGTACCGCTCCCCCATCCCCTCCGACAGCGAGTGGACCAGCAGCCACCCCGCGGTGATCTGCCACGCCGCCTCGGTCACCGCGACCGTGGGCAACGTGCGCTCGAGCCACTCGTGCTCGAGGTTCTCCTTGATCTCCTGCCGAATCGCCGCCGGCACCCTCTCCACCTCGCGCTCGGTGCACCACGCCGAACACCGCTTGTCGAGCGTGGCGCGGAACAGCTTGGCCGGGAGCCGCTTCTTGTCGACCCGCAGCGCGATCAGCGCCACGTCGTTGTACAGCCAGCGGTTGTAGTCGTCGAACGTGGTGTCGAGCAGGTTGTGGACTTGCACCCACCCCTCGACCTCTTCTTTGCCCTGGCCCTGCGGGGGCTCGCGGAACCCGTGGTCGTTCAAGGCGTCGCGGTACTGCTCTCGCCACCCGCTCGGCAGGTCGCCCACGACCCGATACCGCGCGACGGTCATCGACCCGGTCAGCACCCCCATCCCGTCCCTCCGGAGCACGGAAGGTACGACGGTGGTCGGCGCCGCGCCACACGCCGGGTCAGGTTCCCGCAGCCGCCTGCTGGATGTCGCGCAACGCGTGGCGGAACACGGTGATCTCGGCGTCGGTGCGCAGCTTGAACCCGAACTCGTACCGTCCGAACCAGGTGAGCTGCCCGCGCATCGTCTGGCCGTCGAGCAAGGTGACGACCACGTCGACGCCGCGGTCGAGGTACCCGAACAGGCGGCGATCCGAGCACGAGTACCGGTCCTGCGGGCGGACCGCGGGCTCCTCGCCGACGGGGCTCGCCTTCTTGTCGACCCGGACCCCCTTCTTGACCGCCTTCCAGTCGTCGGGGGCGTACGAGTACAGCAGCTTCAGCTTGTGCAAGGTCTCTGCCGCGCCGCCCTCCGCTTCGACCGTGACCTGGTACGGCTCGACCGCCGACACCCGGCCCTTCACCGTGCGGCCGTCACTCAACGCCAGCGTGAGTCGGGCGTCGACCTCGAGCGCGCTGCGATCGCGGTGGTCGGTGCGGTGGGTGTCGAGGCGGCGGCGGGACAGGACCTGGTCGAGGCTCGCGTGGCCGAGCGCGATCTGGGTGGCGAGCGCGCGCGACAGCTGGTGCCGCTCCATCAGCGCGTTCACCCGGTCCTTGCGCGCCATCCGCTCGAGCGCCTCGTTCAGCTCCATCCGGCCATGGGCGACGGCCATCGCCATCTGGTACGGCATCCCGGACGCGACGAGCTCCTCGGCTCGCGTCTTGACCGACAGGTCCAGCTTCGGCTTCCGCATCCTTCGAACCGGATGCTGGCCTCTTTCCATGCGTTCCGACATGCCATTCCCCCGACGATTGCTCCGTAACCTGGTCTGCGCCGCCGTCCGCCCGAACCCCACGGCCCCAAAGCGTCACGGCCGATCGGCGAGGGCGGAGATCCATCGATCGATGAACTCGCCCAGCGACGTGGCGCGGACGTCGATTCGTTCGGCCCGCTGCTCGGGCTGCGGACGAGGGGGGTCGGTCGGGGCGACCCACGCCACCGCCGAGTCGATGCGGCCGGCGTCGTCGGCCCCGGGCGCGCGGAACACGAGATCGATGCGGCGGTCGATGCCTTCGCGCAGCAGCCCCTGCCAACGTGGCGCGACGCCGACCACCAACATCCTCCGGAACCCGTTGAGCAACGACAGCTCCCCGATCTTGCGCAGCGAGCGCTGGAGGGCCTCGGCCCCCGGGAGGTCGGCCCTCTCGGACGACACGGTGACGGCGGGGTACCCGAAGCCGTCGGGCACCGGGCCGCCCAGGAGCACCAACCGCTCGGACAGGGCCTTGCGCACGGCGGCAGGCTCGGTCACGACCAGGGTCGAGAGCCAACGGCCGAGCTGGCGAGCGGCGGCGAGGGCGGCGACGGCTCGCTCCGCCTCGTCGACCCCGCGGAGCCCCCGCTCCTCGAGCGCGTTCAGCAGGCTCACCGCGTCGGCAGGCAACCGGGCGGGCGCGGCCTCGAGCTCCGCGATCCGGGCGCGCGCGGCTTCGAGCTCCCCCCGGAGGTCGGAGATCACCCCCTCCTGTTCGCGCACCGCTTCGGTGACTGCGGCGAGCGCTCCCCGCTCCGCCTCGAGCTCGGAGCGCACCCGCTCGAGCTCGCGTCCCAGGACGACCTTCGCCTCCTCCCGCCGCTCGGGCGCGGTCGCCGTCGCCGCCCTCGGCGGAGCGGTGGGACGAGCGGTGGGGGGCGGGAGCGTCCCGCGCGCCGGCCGCTCCCCTGCCCGCACCACGCCCGGCACGAGCATCGCCATCACGTCGCCCTCTCCGCGCCCAGGGGCGGTCGGCGCGGTGCTCGGGCGGGCGGTCGGCGCGCTGGTGCGCCGCGGGGGGCCCGCGCCGGTCTCGAGCCGGTCCGCGGGGATCAGCGTCTCACGGACGTCCGGAGGGACGGTCCGGATCAGCGCCCGCGGCGGTCGCGTCCGCGCAGCCTTCCGCACCTGGTCGACGACGGCGTCGGCCAACATGTCGTCCTCCGACCGGTACCGGTCGTGGCCCAAGTCTCGCAACAGCAGAAGCACGTCCTCCGAGCTCCGATCCAGCTCGCGCGCGAGCTTCCGCACCCGCACCGCCACGTCACCCCTCCCCGCCGAACGCGCCGGCCCGCCCGAGGGCGGTGACGCGTTCAGCGTCGTATCCCAGCTCGGCCAGGATCGCGTCGCGATTGACGCCCAGGCCCGGCGCCGGCCGGTGGGCCTGCACCGTGGTCGCGGTGTGCAGTGTAGGCCCTGCGAGCGTCACCGGGCCGAGGTCCGGGTCCTGCACGGTGATCGGGCTCACCGCCGGGTGGGCGGCGACCTCACCCACGCCCAGCACGGGGCCGACCGGCACTCCGGCTTCGGACAGGGCGACATCGGCCCGCGCGACGGTCCACCGGGAGAGCGCGTCGGTCAGTGACTGGTCCACCGCCGCCCGCGCCTCCAGCCTCCCGCGGTTGGTGCGCCACTCGGGCAGGTCGGGCAAGCCCAGCGTGCCGCGGAGCTTCTGCCACAGGCCGTCGTTGCCGCACGCCACCGCGAGCCACCCGTCGGCGCATCGGAACACGTCGTACGGCACCAGCCCGCGGTGAGCGCTCCCCCGTGCCTCCTCCACCTCGCCGGTCATGGTGTACCGGCTGAAGTGGTACACGAGCGACGCGGCCTGCGCCTGCATCATGTTCACCTCGATCCGCTGGCCCTCCCCCGTCGTCGCGCGGTGGAGCAGCCCGTGCAGCGCCGCCTGGGTCGCGAGCAACCCGGCCACCAGGTCGGCGACCGGGGTGCCCGCCCGCACCGGCGGGTTGCCCGGGAACCCGGTGAACGACATCGCGCCGCCCATGGCCTGGAGCACGAGATCGTAGCCCGCGCGGGACGAGCCGCTGCCGAACGCGGAGATGCACACGTACACCAGGCCCGGGTTCGCCCCCCGCAGGTCGTCCCACCCGAGCCCGAACCGCTCGGCCACCCCGGGGCGCCAGTTGTGCAGCAGCACGTCCGCGGTCCCGACCAGGTCCCGCGCGACCTCGCGCCCCGCTGGAGTCCGCAGGTCCAGCACGATCGACGACTTGTTCCGATTGCACGAAACGAAGTAGGTCGAGTGTGCCCCCTCGGCGCCGACGAACGGACCGAACGAGCGGGTCTCGTCGCCGCCGGGCGGCTCGACCTTCACCACGTCCGCGCCTTGGTCGGCCAGGTGTTGGCTCGCCCACGGCCCCGCCAACACCCGACTGAAATCCACCACCCGGAACTTGCCGGGGGGGCGCCCACCGGCGGAAGGATCGGTCCTCATGGCCCGACCCTACCACTGTACCTACGACGAGGGGGTCGTCAGGCCTTCACGACCCGCTCGACCTGGACCATCCGGTCGCCGACCATCAGGCAGGACACGCCGTCGAGCTCGGTGCCGTGTACGACCACGCGCTGTTCCGCCAGCCCGTCGTCGATCTCACCGAACAGCGCGACCCGCCCGTCCTTGGTCTCGAGCACCCAACCCCCGGTCCCAAGATCCACCCGCACCAGCTTCCCGGTCCAGCTCATCGCCGCTCCTGCTCCTCGAGCTTCTGCGCGCCGGCGAGGCCCAGTCCGAGCACGCCGCACACTGTGGCATTGAACACGAGCCACGCCGTACCGAGCGCGGCTGGGATCCAGGTCGGCGACAGGGTCTCGGTCGCCGCGCCGTGGAGCAGGTACGCCGCGCTCCCACACGCGAGGGCGAACGCCGCCCACCGAGTGCGCTCGAACGCGCCCAAGGTGAAGCCGACCGCCAGCGGAACCAGCGCCGACAACCACAGCGGGAATTGCGAGGCGCCGTGGCCGATCAACAGCGACGGCCACTCGAGCACGCTGTTCGCGATCAACCTCACCACCAGCGTGTTCGGCACCGGCGCCAGGGTGAGCACGAACACACCGCCGGCGACGATCCCGCTCGCGAGCGCGCTCTTCACCTGGAACGCACGACCGGTCGACGCGAGCTGCGCCACCAGCAGCGCGAACACCGCGCCGAGGGCGAACCGGACGCCGCCGAACCCACCTTCGGACTTCGACAGCGCCTTGCTCAGGTCGAGCTGGCCGTGGCCGTACTTCTCGTCCCACGTCCCGGTGCCGTTCGCGGTCTCGAGCAGCACCCGCTCGACCGCCTGCGGGGTCATCCCCTGCGACAACAACACCGCGGCGGCGCCAGCGACGTGGGGGGTCGCCATCGAGGTGCCCTGGTACTCCGCGTACTGGTGGCCGTTCTTGCCGTCGATCGTGTCCTGCAACACGCCGCCGCCGGTCTTGCGCTTGTCGCCGCCGGGGCCTGCGATGTCCACGCCCTCGCCGTAGCTCGAGTACGGCGCCATCGTGCCGTCCGGGCCGGTGGCCGACACCCCGATCGCCTCCTCGAGCGCGCCCGGGTAGCTCACGCCCCGCTTGCCGCTGTTCCCAGCAGCGGCCACCACGATCACGCCGTTCGCGTGGGCCTTCTTGATCGCGTTGTGGATGATCGAGCTGTACCCGCCGCCGAGCGACAGGTTGATCACGTCGGCGCCCTCGTCGACCGCGTAGTCGATGCCGCTCGCGATCCACGCCGAGCTGCCGAAGCCGAAGCTCGACAGCACCTTCACCGGCAGCAGGGTCGCGTCCGGCGCGACGCCCGCGACGCCGATCCCGTTGTTGGTGGTCTGCGCGATGGTGCCGGCCACGTGGGTCCCGTGCCCCTGGTCGTCCTTGGCGGTGGCCGCCCCCGGCACGAACGACGCGCCGGCGAGCAGCTTGGTGCCCTCGAGGTCCTCGACCTTCGCGATGCCGGTGTCGACGACCGCCACGATGATCCCCGCACCGCGGGCGGAGTGCTCCCACCCGGCCGGGGCCCCCATCGCGCGCAGGTGCCACTGGCGCTCGTACATCGGGTCGTTGGGGTAGCCGAGGGCCTCCATCATCTGCTCCGGCTCGGCCACCTCGACCCGGGGATCGGAGGCGAGCGCGGCGAGCGCGGCGTCGAGATCGGTCACCGCGCCGAGAGCGATGCCCTCGTCGATCGACAGCGGCGACAGCCAGTCGAGGTCCGCGCCGATCCGACCTTCGACCTCTTGCAGGTCGGCCTCGGTGGCGCCGTCGATCAGGTCGACGACCAGCGTGCCGTCGATCGACGGCGCAGCAGCGACGCTGGGGGCGGCCGGCTTGTGCCGCTCGACCGGGTCCGGGGCGAACGCGAACACGGCGCCCACCGTCGACAGCAGGAGCAAACCACTGACGCGCTTGTCGGCCATCCACAGCCTCCAGGTCCACCGCGGACCACGTACGGTACGTACGGGATCGTAACGGCTTGCAGTCGGACCGTGGGTTTTTTTGCGTCTCACCCCGAGGGAGCTCGCTCGCCGCTCACGGAGCGACGCGGAGGCTCCCCGGGAGGAGGGCGGCGGCCCCGTCGGCCAACACCCGCGCCAACACGGCGAGGTCGGGCGACAGCGGCTCGTCGGCCAGCGGCAGCTGCACGACCACCGAGGGCGCCGTCGCCGACTCGAGGTCCTCCATCAGCAGGTCCACGAACGTCTTCTGCTTCGGCCACCGCTCGGTGGTGTAGTCCCCTTCGAGCGAGGCGAGCGACGCGGCCTTCGCCAGCGCGGTGTCCAGCCCGCCGAGCTCGTCGACCAGGCCGCGCTCCTTCGCCTGGGCGCCGGTCCATACGCGACCTTGTGCGACCGCGTGCACCGCGTCCCGGTCCATCTTTCGCGCGTCGGCGACCCGCTTCAGGAACACCTCGTAGAAGTCGTCGAGGAACGCCTGGTACGTGGCGCGCCCCTCCTCGCTGAACGGGGTGAGCGTGGACAGGAGGTCGGCGTTCTCCCCCCGCTTGAACGTGGCGGTGGTCAGCCCGAGCCAGTCGTAGGTTCCGCCGAACGTGAGCTTGCCGCCGAACACGCCGATCGACCCGGTGAGCGTGCCCGGCTCGGCGACGATCCAGTCGCCCGCGGTGGCGATGTAGTAGCCGCCGCTCGCGGCGTAGTTGCCCATCGAGACCACCACCGGCTTGCCGGTGGCCTTGAACCGCATCAGCTCGCGCCAGATCATGTCCGACGCGAGGCCGCTGCCCCCGGGGCTGTTCACCCGGAGCACCAGCGCCTCGATCGACTCGTCCTCGCGGATCTCGGCGAGCCACTCGCGCACGGCGCGGTCCCCGATCACCGACTCCCCACCGAACAGCCCGCCATCGCCGTCACCCGACAGGATCGGGCCTTCGGTGTACACCACCGCGATCTTCCCGCTCGAGCTCGAGAACACCGGGGAATCCCCGATCTGCTCGAGGTAGTCGTCGAGGTCGGTGAACCGGTCGCGGATCTCCTCGTCGGTGGCCTCCACCTCGGTCTGCAGCGCAGCCGCCCACCCGTCGTCGCGCGCCTCGCTCACGTGGGCGCGAACCTGGTCGGGGAACGCGAGCGCGTCCACCATCCCGGCCTCGAGCATCTTCGCCGGCGACATCGACGGGTGGTCGACCCACCCCTGGACCTCGTCGGCGGACTTCCCCCGACCTTCGGCCACGCCGGCGATCCACAGGCCCCACAGGCCGTCGAGCATCTCGTTCATCGCCAGCGCCGCGGGCTCGGACGGCTCGCGCCGCATGTACGGCTCGATCGCGCTCTTGAAGTCGCCGACGTGCAACATCTCGGCCTGCACGCCCCACTTCTCGAACGTGCCCGCGTAGTACGTCTGCTGCACCGCGAGGCCGGTCACGAGGCCGATCCCGGTCGGCGCCAACACCACCCGATCACAGGCGGACGCCAGGTAGTACGAGGACGTGGTGTACGTCTCGGCGTACGCGACACACGGCTTGTCGGCCGCGCGGAACGTGGCGATCGCCGACCGCAGATCGTCTGCGCCCGCCCAACCGACCGACGGGGAGTCCAGCACCAGGAACAGCCCGGTGATCCGCTCGTCGTCGGCGGCTTCGCGGATCGCCGAGGTGATGTCGGTCAGCACGGGCGGGATGTCCGCCGGATCGAGCACCAGCCCGCCGCTGACCGGCGCGTCGGTGATCTCGCCCTGGAGCGGCACCCGCAGGAAGCTGCCCTCGTTCACGTGGCTCGGCCCGCCGGAGGCGAGGTAGATCACCAGCCCGGCGCTGACGGCGAACAGGGTGACGAGGATCGCGCTCAGGCCCACCAGGACAGCGGTGGAGCTGCGTCGGGGCTTCTCGGGCGGCGGCACGGACATGGCACCTCCGCCCGCTCCGTATCCATCAGCGAGGCGTCAGGCAGCGGATTCCACCATCGGACCGATCGCCGCGATCACCTCGGACACGCTGCCGCGCGCGCCCCGGCTGATCGCGCGCGCCACCCGCGGCCGTGCGACGTGCCGGAACCCCGAGCTCGACGGGTACAGCTCGTTGCGCACCACCGGCAGATCGTGGTTCGACAGGACCACGGTGGCCCCGTTGAACGCCGCCCGCCGCGCCGCGAGCGCGAGCGCCTTCTGCTCCTTCAGGTCGAACGCCAGGCTGCAGTAGCCGGTGAAGCAGGCCGTCTCCGACAGCGGCACGTACGGCGGGTCGCAGTACACCTGATCCCCCGGTCCGGCCGCCGCCAACACCTCGCCGAACGTCGCGCCGCGGATCTCGGTGTCCTGCAGCAGGCGCGACACCTCGCGGAAGTGGTCGGCGTCGGGGAGCTTGAGCGCGGCGTACCGACCACACGGGACGTTGAACTCGCCCTTCCGGTTCTCCCGGTACAGGCCGTTGTAGCCGGCGCGGTTCAACCACAGGAACCGGGCGGCGTGCAGCGTCCCGTCGAACGGGCCCTCGTTGTAGGCCTCGCGCACCTCGTAGTAGCGGTCGCGCCAGTCCTCGGTCGGCAGCGTCCGGATCGCGGCCAGCAGGCCATCCACGTCGTCGCGGACGGTGCGGTGTACGGCCGCCAGCTTGTCGTTCGCGTCCGACAGCACGGCGTGCCGAATCAGGCCCGCCGCCTTGAGGTGCAAGAACACGGCCGCCGAGCCGACGAACGGCTCGTAGTACGTCCCGGCGCACGGCGTTCCGAACGCGTCGGCGATCTGGCCCGCCAACCGCGACTTCCCACCTGCCCACTTCAGAATCGGCCGCATCCTCGTCCTCCGATCGTCACTCGCGCCGCGATCCCCATGTTTCAGAGTGCAGTGAAACGGACAGAATCTGTCCGCTTCGGTCGCGGTGCGTGAATGACCGTAGCACGAATGATCTGCAGAAAAACAACACTACCCTGGTAATCGAACCGGGCCGGATCCACGAAAACGGATCTTGTCCCTTGACAATGATCCGACGAAAGGGATCCCCGACCACCCCCAATTTTCTTCCCGTCGCGGGGCGCTGCGGGGCGCGCGGCGCCGGGCTAAGGGGCCGGGAACGGAGGACCGATGCGGCAGCGCTGGTGGATCGCGATCGTGGCGGTGGTCGGAGTCGGGCTCGCGATCTTGTTGTTCCCGCGACCCGACACCGGCGAGGCGCTCCCCGACGGCGGTGGCGCGGTGGCGAGCGCCGACCCCGCGGCGGCGAGCGGGAAGGCCCCCTCGGCCCGCCCGAAGCTGCCGGAGGTCGATCCCACGCGGGTCCGCACCGGGGTGAAGCCCGGGATGGAAGACCTGGTCGCGAAGCGGAACCGGCCCGAGGCGGTGTACGCGAGCAAGCTCGTCACGCCGTTCAGCTCGATCCGGTACACCCTGGTCAAGGAAGGGTCCGAGCCCGCGCGCGCGCTCGCCGACGAGGTGGGCAAGGTGATGGCCGACCTGCGCACGATGCGCCTCGACCCCGACGCGATGGCGTGGGCCGATCTCGAGGCGAAGACCAACGCGATGATGGCGCAGGTCAAGGCCAGCCCGTTCGCGTCGAACGAGCAGATCGTCCGGTCGTCGCAGAAGTACGAGGACTACCTGGCCGAGTACCGCACCGCGAAGGAAGCCGAGGCGAACGGCACCCCGGCTCCGGTCGAGGTCACCCCCCCGAGCGAGGAGAACTGATGAGCACCCTGGGCCGGCGCACGTTCGTGGTCGGGGGTCGCACGACCCCGTTCATCGGGAAGAAGCACCCCGACTTCGTGTGGAAAGGGCACCCCGACTTCGGGCGCCGCGACAACCCGACGCTCGACGACTACGTCTCGCTCGCGGTCAACGGAACGCTCGAGGAGACCGGCACGCCGGCCGAGGCGGTCGACCGGGCGTGGATCGGGAACTTCGTCGGGGAGTTGTTCTCGAAGCAGGGGCACCTCGGCGCCGCGGTGGTCGGGGCGAACCCCGGGCTCGCGTACAAGCCGGTGACTCGGGTCGAGGCAGCCTGCGCTTCGGGCGGGCTCGCGTTCTCGGGCGCGGTCGAGTCGATCCAGGCCGGCGCCGACGTGGCGCTGGTGGTCGGGGTCGAGGTGCAGACCACCGAGTCGGCCCGCACCGGCGGCGACTACCTCGCGCGCGCGTCACATTACGCGCGCCAGCGGTCGATCGACGACTTCACGTTCCCTGCCCTGTTCGCGCTGCGCACGCGGGCCTACAAGGAGCGGTACGGCGTCACCGACGAGGACATCGGGCGGGTGTCGGTGAAGGCCTACACGAACGCCAACCGCAACCCGCTCGCGCACATGCGCGCGGTCACGATGGATCTCGACACCGCGAGCCACGCGTCGGAGAAGAACCCGAACTTCCTGTCGAACGCCGAGCTCTCGCCGTACATTCGCATGTCGGATTGCAGCCAGGTGTCGGATGGAGGGTCGGGGATGGTCGTGGTGAGCGAGCGCGGGCTCGCGAAGCTCGGCAAGACCCCGGCCGACGCGATCGAGCTCGTCTCGATCGCCCACACCACCGGCAACCTGTGGAAGGACGGCGACGCCACCCGGCTCGACACCACCGCGGTCGCGGCGCAGCGCGCGCTGCAGGCGGCCGGAGTGCGCGCGTCCGACGTGCAGGTGTGTGAGGTGCACGACTGCTTCACCGTCACCGAGCTCCTGATGATGGAGGCGATCGGGTTCTGCGCGCCCGGGCAGGCGGCGGCGCTGGTGCGCGAGGGCCGCACCGCGATCGACGGCGACCTCCCGATCAACACCGGCGGCGGCCTGGTCGGGTTCGGCCACCCGGTCGGCGCCACCGGCGTGAAGCAGGTGGTCGAGATCTGGCGCCAGATGAAGGGCAAGTGCGGCGACTACCAGGTGGCGCGCACGCCTGCGCTCGGCCTCACCGCGAACATGGGCGGCGACGACAAGACCGTCGTGGTGTCCGTGTTCCGCAACGCCTGACCGTGGCCCGCCGACTGCTGGTGATGATGCCGGCGCTGAACGAGGAGGCCTCGATCGGCGCGGTGCTCGCGCGGATCCCTCGCCGGATCGACGGCGTCGACGCGGTCGACGTGTTGGTCGTCGACGACGGCTCGACCGACGGCACCGCCGAGATCGCGCGGCGCGCGGGCGCGAGCGTGATCTCGCATGGTCGGAACCTCGGGGTCGGCTCGGCCCTGCAGACCGGCCTCGCCGAAGCGATCCGCCGCGGGGTGGTCGCCGCGGTGAACATCGACTCGGACGGGCAGTTCTCGCCCGAGGACATCCCGAAGCTCGTGGCGCCGGTGTTGGCCGACCAGGCGGACTTCGTGACCGCGTCGCGGTTCAAGGACGCGTCGCTGGTCCCCGAGATGCCGTGGCTCAAGTTGTGGGGCAACCGGGGGATGTCGCTGCTCGTTTCCCGCCTCGTGGGGCAGCGGTTCGCCGACGTGAGCTGCGGGTTCCGCGCGTACGGCCGCGAGGCGCTGCTGCACCTGGTGCTGCTCGGGCAGTTCACCTACACCCAGGAGAGCTTCCTGGTGCTGTCGCGTCACGGCCTCCGGATGCAGGAGATGCCGATGACGGTGCGCGGGGTCCGCGAGCACGGCCAGAGCCGCATCGCGTCGAACCTGTGGCGGTACGCGTGGCGCACGTCGGGGATCATGTTCAGCTTCCTGCGCGACTACTCCCCGGGGCTGCTGTTCAACAACGCGGCGGGGGGTCTGTTCGCGGGGTCGGTCGCGGTGGGGGCGTTCTTCATCGGGCACCGCCTGGTCGCCGGGCAGTTCTCGCCGCACATCTGGGCCGGGTTCGTGTCGGCGTTCCTGTTCGGGCTCGCGCTCGGGCTGTTCGCGCTCGGGCAGGTCGCCGAGATGGTCGCCCGCCTGCGGAGCGTGCAGGAGCGCCAGCTGTACCTGGTCCGACGGTACCTGCCCCGGCTCGAGGCCGACGGCGCGACCCCCCACACGGAGATTCGGCGTGACGAACCTGCTGCGTGATCGCCTCGGCTCGTGGGTCGGCCTGCCGGCGCGGGGCATCGATCCGGCCACCCTGCGCGAGATGGCCGAGCTGCTGTCACCCGAAGACCGGGACGAGATGGCGATCCCGAGCTTCACCCACCGGAACCCTGCGCTCCGCTGGATGGCGTGGCGCCGGATCGAGGTCGTGGCTCGGCTGGTGCGCGAGCTCACCCCGCCCGAGGGGCGAGTGCTCGACTTCGGGTGTGGCACCGGGGTGCTGTTCGAGGCGGCGAGTGAGCGGGCGGCCGAGGTGATCGGGGTGGACCTGGTCCTCGACGCTGCCCGGCTGTGGAAGGACCGGCGCGGGTTGTCGAAGGTCCGGTTGGTGCCGGCCGAGGCCGCGGCGGTCGAGGTGGAGCCGCGGAGCGTCGACCTGATCGTCGCCGCCGAGGTGCTTGAGCACATCGACGACCTCGGCGAGACCCTCGCGTTCTTCCATCGGGTCCTGCGACCGGGCGGGTCGGTCGTGGTGAGCCTGCCGACCGAGAACCGGGCGTACCGGTTCGGGCGGAGGCTGGCCGGGTTCGACGGCCACTTCCACCTCCACGACGCCGCCTCGATCGACGGGGTGATCCGCGCCAACGGGTTCCGCGGCGTGTCGTCGTCGATGATCCCGCTGCCCGGGCCGCTCGCGATCTACCTCGTCGCCCGGTACGTCCCAGAGGCGAGTTGATCGCCCGCGCGCTGCGGTGGGCGGTGACCCTCGCGGTGTTGGCGTACTCCGGCTGGACCCTCGCGCGCGCGTGGGGCTCGCTCACCCTCGATTGGCGCGCGATCGCGCCGGCGCCGATCGCGGCGGCTGCGCTCACGGGGGCCGCCGCGCTCGGGGTGCTGGCGGTGGTCTCCGCGGCGGGCGCGCGCGCGGCCGGGCTCGGAACGCCGGGCCGCGGGTTCGTGGTGGCGTGGCTGCGGGTGTGGTTCCAGGGCTACTTCTACCGGTACGTCCCCGGGAAGGTCGCCCTGGTGGTCGAGCGGGCGCGCCTCGCCGAACCGCTCGGCGTGCCCCGCAGCGCGAGCGTGATGCTGGTGGTGTGGGAGACGCTGCTGCTGCTCGCCGGAGCAGGCGCGGTGGGCGGCGCGCTGCTGGTGAGCCTGGGCTCCGACGGGCCGGTCTCGGGGGGCGCGGCGCTCGGGCTCGCCGCCGCCGCGATCGCGGGCTCGTTGGCCCTGGGCCCGGGCTTGGGGGCGCTGGCGGACCGGTACCCCGCGATCGCCGCGCGGGTGCCCGGAGCCGTGCTTCGCGCGTCCCCCCTCGCCCAGGTCGGCTTGGTGCTGGGGAACGCGATCGCGTGGACTCTGCTCGGCGGGTCGTTCGCGTGGGTCGCGGCGGCGATGCCCGGCGCCGCGGCGCCCTCGACCCAGGAGCTCGTGGCCTGGTTCGTGGCGTCGTACGTGGGGGGCCAACTGGCGAGCGCGGCCCCCGCCGGGCTCGGGGTGCGCGAGGGGCTGCTGGTCGCCGGGCTCGCGGGCGTCGCGCCGGCGCCGGTCGTGCTCGGGTGGGCGCTCGCCCACCGCACCGTCCTGTCGGCGGTCGAGCTCGTGTTGGTCGGGCTCGTCGTGGTCACGATCCCGATCAGCAGCCCGGGACGTTCTCCGGGGTGAGGTACCAGTCGCCGTCGGCCGACGCGTACAGGGTGAACTCCCCGAACACGCCGTACAGGTCGAGCAGCTTCACGTAGGTCTCGTCCGCGGCCCCGTACCCGGCCGGGTACACGTCGTACCGCGACAGGTGGCCGTTGATGTCGTCGGTCACCACGTCGACCCAACACCCCTCGGCCGGAGGATCCTCCGCCGGCGGCTCCTCCGGCTCGGGCTCGGGCTCGGGCTCGGTGGTCGGCGGCTCGTCCGGCGGCTCGTCCGGCAGCTCGACCGGGGTCGAGCGGCGCGCGTGGGTAGAGAAGAACTCCGCGAGGTACGCCGCGTAGTCCACGCCCTGGCGCGCCACGTACGCGATCTCCGCCCCGGGGCCGGTCCCCCCCGGCCACGCGTGGCCCATGTCGGTCGCCGAGATCAACGACACCCGCGGCCCGAGCTCATCGTCGAACGTGGTGCCGGAGCCCTTCGGCTGGTACCCGGGCGCGGTGACAGCGTCGAACGCGGTCACGTCGAACGCCGGAACCCCTCCCGCCTCGGCGTACAACCCGGCGAAGATCTGCGCGTTCAACGGCGCGTACCCCTGGGCCACCGTGTAGTCGCGGGTGCCCGAGATCACCCCGGCGAGCTGAGTGTCGAACGCGTCGGCGTGGCTCCCGGCGAGGGTCCGACACACGTTCGATCCGGTGGTGAGGCTGCTCTTCACCTGGGTGATCTGGAACGCGGTGGTGCCGACCGTCGGCCCGGCCGCGATCCCGACCCCTGCGTACACCTCGGGCGCGAGGCACCCCATCACCATCGACATCGACGCGCCGGACGAGATCCCGGCGATCCACACCTTCTCGGGCGCCAGATCGAGCGTCACGTCGCCCAGCAGCGCCGTGGTGAGGCCGAGCAGCGCGGCGGCGTCACCACTCGTGCGGGTGTGGCTCGAGCCGTAGTAGTTCCAGCAGCCGGCGTACTTGCCGCCGTTCGGGACCTTCGGCAGCGCGATCACCGCCCCGTAGGCCTCCGCCGTCGCCTCGAAGTCGGCGTTGTTCTTCAGGTCGTCCGGGGTCTGGATGCAGCCGTGCAGCACCATCAACAGCGGCCGACCGTCGGCTGGCGCCGGGGTGATCGGCGCGTACAGGTCGACGGTCACCCCGCCCACCACCCCGTGGCTCCAACCCACCCGTTGCAGGTGGGTCGGATCCGACACCCCGACCGGGGCCGGGCCACACCCCACGATCCCCATCCACGCCATCGTCCACAGGCTGCGCATTTCGTTCCCTCCGTCGCCGGGAACCGCATCATTCTCGAAACATGAATCAACTGTCAACTCAGAACCGATGGTGGCCGATGATCTCGGGCAGTTGTAGGTTCGACCGATGAGTGATCCCGAGCTCCCGCGCACCGAACGCGGACGACGCACCCGCCGGGCGCTGCTGGACGCCGCAGAGATCGAGTTCGGCGGCCGCGGGTTCGCCGAGGCCTCGATCGTGGACATCACGCGGCGAGCGGCGGTCGCCCAAGGCACGTTCTACACGTACTTCCCGAGCAAGGAAGCCGTGTTCGCCGAGCTCGTGCGCGAGCTGTCCCACCTCCTTCGGGCGGCGATCGCCGCGGCGGTCGCAGGCCTCGACCGGCGGGTCGACATCGAGCGGGCGGGTCTGGTGGCGTTCTTCCGGTTCGTGCAGGAGCACCGGGCGCTGTACCGGATCGTCCGCCAAGCGGAGTACGTCGACGAGGAGCTGTTCCGCTGGTACTACCGCCGGCTGGCCGACGGCTACGTGCGGGGGCTCGCCGCCGCCGCCGACCGGGGGGAGCTCGGCGAGGTCGACGTCGAGACCACGGCGTGGGCGCTGATGGGCATGGCCGACTTCCTCGGGTTGCGGTTCGTGTTGTGGGCCGACGAGCCGCCCCCGGAAAGGGTGATCGACACGGTGACGGAGCTGCTGCGCGGCGGGTTGTTCGCGCCCCGGTGACGCCTCGGACGTCGTCCTGCAGGATTCCTCTGCTTGCGGACCCACGGAGGCGGCCGTATCATCGGGGTCGGGGGGAGGTTGGGAGCGGTCGTGGCGACAGCTCCGCGCCGAGGGCGCCGGTTCGCCGGCGTCCTGGGGGGTGCGGTGCGGCTCGCGCAGTCTCTGTGCGCCTGTGCGCCAGTAGACGCGCGGACGTTCCTCGCTGCGTTGGCCGACGCGGATCGGGCCATCGCGGGCGACGACGTGCAGACCCACCGCGAGGTGCGCGATCGGGTTTTCGCGATGGCCCCGTGCCTGACCGAGGTGGTCCCGACCGGGCCGTGGGCGTCGTTCTTGGTCGGCGAGGCCGCCGTCCGGTACCTGCGAGGCGAGGACTGGGAGTCGCCGCTGTCGTCGGCTCTGCAGGTGGCCCCGACCATCGATCGAGGCGTAGGGCCCACCCACGAGATCGCGCTGTGGGAGCCCCCCGCCGCGGCGCCGTCCGACGGGCCCGTGCCGCGCGGCGACGAGCTGTTCGTGGACGGCCGCCGGGTCGACGCGCTGCCGGGCACGAGCGGGCTGCACCTGGTCCAACGGGTGCACCGCGGCGCGGTGACGACGGCGCTGGTCGAGCGGGCCGGGGTCCCGCCGGCGTGGCTCACTCCCAGGCCTGCGGCCGAGCCCGTCGCCGCGGCGAGGATCGGGTTGTGGCTCGGTGCGGAAGGGCTCGACCAGCGGGTGACCAGCCCGGGCACCTACGCCGACGA
>JBEBJC010000818.1:0-4162 GCA_040080105.1 Myxococcota bacterium | reverse complement strand
GTGATCAGCGCGCGCAGGAAGTGCTCCTCGGTCGTCCACCCGGCGGCGAAGTCACTGAGCTCGGCCGCGCGGGCTTCGAACCCGAGCGGCGCCAACGGCTCGGCGTCGGCGATCCACCGCGCCAGGATCTCCTCGACCACCGGCTCGCGCACGATCTCGATCCCGGGCCACCGCGACCCGAGCCGCGCCTCGAGCGCCTCGCGGGCTCCGGCCGAGGTGAGCCGCTCGAACCGTCCGGCGGTGCGCAGCACCAGCGCGTCTTCGGACACGCCGATCTGTGACACCGCGACCTCGGGGTCGGCGAGCGTGCGCAGCAACATCGGTCGCCGGCGCACGATGTCCCACGGGTCGCCGACCAGCCCGCGCAGCGGGACCGACGAGCAGTGCTGGTCGCGGGTCACCTCCACCCCGCCCAGCTGGTCGGGGAACGCGCCACACGGCTCGGCGCCGTCGACGAGCTCGAGCGGGCCGAGCCCGAGGGCGGTCCGGAGCTGCTCGGCGCCGTCGGCGACCGCGCCGCGGGGATCGGCCGGAGCCGGGCCGTCGGGTCGGTCGGCCGGGCCCACCCGCACCAAGCCCAGGGTCTCGAGCCGCCCGCCGTCGACGCACACCACCTCGTGCCACCCGAGCGCTCGCACCGGCAACACGACCCGGCCGCCGTCGACCTGGTCGACCGGCTCACTGGTCCCGTCCGGCCCGACGTGGATCACGCCGACCCGCGCGCACGGGAGCAGGGGACGGAGCACGGCGTCTCCGCCGTCGGGGCCGAGCGGCGCGTCCAGCCCCAGGCGGTCCTTGCCGGCGGCGCGGACCACCACGGTCTGCGGTCCGGCCCGCGCGATCCCGACGCCGAGCCGGGTCAGCGCGGTGGTCCCGACCAGGTTCTGCACCGCCCACTGGCCGAGGACCGGCGCGGGGCGCTTGCCGCGCGCGATCGTCTCCACGTCGATCGCGTCGATCAGCTGGGGGTACCCCTCGTCTGCCGCCCAGTCCTGCAGCGTGCCCGGTGGCACCGTCTCCCCGCGGGCGATCGCGGCGGCCACCCGGGCGGCGACCCGCGACAACGCCGCGTCGTACGCCACCGGCGCCCCCAGGGCGAGCGCCTCGGACACGAGCTCCCGGCCGACCGCCCGCGCGCCGCGCGGGAGGTGGTCCACCCCGGTGTCGGTGCGGTACGGGACCTGCGCGACCGCCAGCGCGGCGAGCCACGCGATCACGTCGACGCCACCAGGTTCCGGAACCGCGCGAGGTACCGGACGAACGCGGGGGACACGCCGACCTCCGCCAGCTGGTCCGGGGTCCGCGGCGGGCGGACGGGCTCGTGGCCGTCGCGCGCGACCCGGGTCGGCCAGTCGGGGTCGAGGATCGCCGCCCGGCCGATCGCGACCAGGTCTGCGCCGCGGTCGAGCAGCCCGCGCGCCTCGTCCTGGGTCCACACGTCTCCGGCCACCACCAGCGCGACCTCGGGCGGCAGCGCCGGGCGGAACAGGTCGAGCGCGTGCCGCTCCGGCCGCTTGCGGGTGGAGCGGCGGTGGTCCCACAGCGACAGGTGGACGAAGTCGACGCCGTCGTCGGCGGCCCACTGGGCGACCCGCACGCTCTCGTCGAGGTCGAGGCCGCGCGCCTGGCCGAAGTCCTCCGGCGACAGCCGCACCCCGACCACGAACGACGGCTCGACCGCCGACCGCACCGCCCGGATCACCGCGCGGAGCAACGCCGCGCGGCCTTCGAGTGAGCCGCCCCACCGGTCGTCGCGGGTGTTCTGGGTCGAGCTGAGGAACTGCCCCAGCAGGTAGCCGTGGGCGCCGTGCAGCTCGACCCCGGCGAACCCGGCGCGGGCCACCCGCGCGGCCGCCTCGCGGAACGCGGACACGAACCCCTCCACCTCGGCGTCGGACGCGGCGCGGGGCACCTCGAACTCGGCGTTGCCCGGCTCGACGAACGCGCTCGCCGACACCGGCTGCACGCCGGTCAGGCGGGACGGAGACCGCGCTCCGCCGTGGTACAGCTGCGCGATCGGGAGCCCGCCGTGGTGCGCGACCCCGCTCGCGAGCCGACCGAGCCCCTCGAGCTGCGCGTCGCTCCACACCCCGAGCTGACCGTCGAAGCCCTGCCCGGCGGCGGTCACGTGTGCGGCGCACGTCGAGACCAGGCCGAACCCGCCGCGGGCCCGGCGGACCAGCCACTCGTACTCCTCCTCGCCGAGCGTGCCGTCGGTTCGGCTCTGGCCGTTGGTGAGGGGTGCGAGGGCCACGCGGTTCGGCGCGCGCGCGCCGCAGCGGAACGAGAACGGTTCGAGCAGGGGGTTCATGCCCCCCGAACTATCGGCGCGTGCGACCCCACGCTACCGCCGATACGAGGTCGCCGGAGGCGCGGTGATCTGGGCCACGCTCGCGTTCGCAAGACCTTGCCCGGGGCCGGTGCCGTTCCAGCCCGGGGTGCTGTCGCTCCCCGATCGGTCGGAGTACCGGGTCGCGTTCTCCCCAGAGGGCGACACCGTGTGGTTCCACGTCGACACCGGCGACGGCCTCACGGTGTGGACCGCCTCCCGCCGCGGGCGAGGCTGGACCGAGCCGGTGGTGGCACCGTTCTCCGGCCGGTGGCGGGACGCCGATCCGTTCGTGTCCCCGGACGGGCGGTCGGTGTACTTCTCGTCGTACCGACCGGTGAAGGGAGACACGCCTCGCCCCGACGCCGACGTGTGGGTGGTGCACCGCGACGGCGACGGGTGGGGCGCCCCGATCCACCTCGGCCCCGAGGTGAACACCGAGCGCGACGAGTTGTACGCGAGCGTGACCGCGTCCGGCACGCTGTACTGGGGTTCGGACAGCGACGAGGGCGCCGGCGGGTGGGACGTGTGGCGGGCGGAGCGAGCCGGCGTCGACTCGTTCGCCCCACGTGAGAACGTCGCGGCGGTGAACACCGAGCTGTGGGAGTTCAACCCCTGGGTGTCGGCCGACGAGTCCCGGCTGCTGTTCGTGGGCCTCCGCCACCCCGACGGGCTCGGGATGGGCGACGTGTACACCAGCGTGCGGGCGGACGGCCAGTGGCAGGCGCCGCGGAACCTCGGTCCAGGGCTGAACACCGCCGGCGACGACTTCCACCCGATGCTGGGGCCTCGCCACCAGCTGGTGTTCGTGCGGCAGGTGTGGGAGCCGCTCGCGCCGTCGGAGCTGTTCGTGGTCGACGCGCGGTGCCTCGGGTTGTGAGCGGGTTCAGCGCGGGTCGCCGTACCAGCGGGCGAGGTGCGCCGGGTCGACGCCGGCGCGGTACGCCAGGGGAAGCAGGTTCATCGCGACCAAACTGCCCAACGGGCGCGCCAGGAACCGGCGCCCCGACACCCGCACCGGCCCGGGGAGGACCACCAGCCGGCCCGCCCGCGACAGGCGGCGCGCGACCTCCAGGTCCTCGAACAGCGGCTGGTCGGGGTAGCCGCCGATCGCCTCCAGCGCGGTCCGCCGCACGAACAGCGCCTGGTCGCCGTACGGCAGGCCCGTGTAGCTGGCGCGCAGGTCCGCGAGCCGGAGCAGCGGGGCGAACCGCTGGTGTACGTCGTCGACCGTGCGGGTCCGGAACGCCCCGCCGACGACCCGCGGATCGGTCAACGCCGAGCGGATCGCCGCCGGAGCATCGCTCGGCACCCACACGTCGGCGTGGACGAACCACAGGACGGCGGCGTCGATCCGCCGCGCTGCGTGGCGGAGCTGGGTCCCGCGTCCGCGCGGCGCCTTCAGCACCCGCGCCCCGGCGGCGGCCGCAGCGGCGGCGGTGCCGTCCGCGCTGCCCCCGTCCACCACCCACACCTCGTCGGCGCCCACGGAGGCGAGGTGACGCACCGCGTCGCCGATCCGGCGCTGTTCGTTCCAGGTGGGTACGATCGCTGCGATCCGCACAGCTGCTCCGTACGCGGGCGGTGACGGATCGTTACACACCGGCGCGCGAGCCGCCGCTACGGGCGGAGGGTGCAGCTGCCGGCCACCGCGGCGTCCGTCCGGTCGAACCGCGCCGCGAGGTCGACCAGCTGGCGGCGCAGCGACACGGTCTCGGCCGGGTCGGTCGCCTCGGTCAACCGTCGGCCGAGCTCGCTCCGCCGCTGTTCGAGCCCGCGCCGGTGCTCGGCCACCCGGTCGGCCACCAACGCGCGGGTCGCCGCGTCACACCA
>JBEBJC010000817.1:0-4163 GCA_040080105.1 Myxococcota bacterium | reverse complement strand
GGTTCGAGGGCGGTTCGGTGCGGCTCGTGTCGTGCGGGACGGGGAGCGCGGACGGGGCGGCGGCGGAGCTCGCGCGGGAGCTCGGGGTGGAGGTGAAGGCGCCGACGGACACGGTGTGGATCCACCCGGACGGGACGCTGACGGTGGGGCCGACGCCGGACGCGGCGAGCGGCGGGTGGAGCCGGACGGCGCCGTCGGGGGAGAGCGAGATCGTCGAGGGGTCGGCGCAGCTGGGGGACGAGGCGCTCGAGCGGGCAGACGAGGCTGTCCCCGCTGGGAGGAAGCTGACGGACAAGGACATCGACCACATCCGGCAGGGTGACAAGGGCGGTGCGTCCGGCGGCCACGACTTCGACCTGAACATCCAGCAGCTCGAGGCGAATGGGTACCGACCCGTGACGAAGGAGCAGTTCAACCGAATCGTCGAGGACGAACAAGCGTTCCAGCGAATGGACACGCTCGCGCTCGAGATGCGTAGGGACGCTGTCGAGGCGAACAAGGCCCTGAAGTCGAAGTTCGGCGACGAGATGAAGGCGTGGATTGCCGGAGGAAGGCAGGGACCGCGGCCCACGGAACCCGACCTGTTCGAAGTGCCGGACCTCCTGGACCGGGCGGATTTCGGACTGCCGGACGATCCGCAGAAGGTGTTCTGCGTGGAACCTGGACCGGGCGGGACGCGCCGCGGCGCGGTGTTTCCCAGCAAGAGCCACAAGACCGGCAAGGCCTGGTTCCCTGACGGCACTGGTCCCGACGAGCTCCAGAAGATCGCCGACGATCTGCAGGCCAGCAAGCCCGGTGTTCCGATGAAGGGCTCGACGGGAACTACGTGGACTGGCCGTGTCGAGAACGAGCAGGGTGGATACCCGGTGGTCATGATCGACGACGGAAATGGCGGGGTCACGATGACGCCAGATCTTGCTGGCTGGGAGGTAACCCGATGACTCCCGCAGAGGTCTCAACACACCTCCGAACCAGCTTGTGTGCGTTCGAGGCCCTTCCCGCGCAGCACGCCGTTCCAGGACTGCTGATCGGCCCTGCGCTCGAGCTAGCGCGGTTGTCTGATGTGGTCGCTGCCCGATTGGTGTCGGAATTGACGGCAGAGTACCCTTCTGCGGGTCCCGCACTGCTCGAGGCGATGGTCCACGCGGCGCGGAGCGAGCCGCGCCTCCTCGCGGTCCTGGTTCGGTTGTTGTGGCAGCTCGAGGGGTCCGCCACGCAGGGAGGTCGAGACCTGGGGCAGGAAATAGCGGAGCTCTTGCCCAGGATGTCACCCGAGCTGCGTAGCGTGGTCTTCCATTGCTCTCCCGATCTGCGTGACCCCGCCCGGTGGAGGGAGGGGTCGGACTACGTGCGGCTCGACCGGAGCGACGTTCACGGGAGCACCGAGCCCGAGCGATGGGCCTCGAGCCATTCGGTTCAGGGCCAGCGGGAGCGACTAGCGGTCCTCGGCTACCTCCCCGACGGACGCGACGGGCCCTGGGACGTACCGGATCGGGCCGCGGTGACGATCTTCCAGTTCGACCATGGCTTCGAAGCGACTGGGGCGCTCGACGAGCGATCGACCCAGGAGCTCGACAGCCTGGCCTGGGGCACATTCTACCTCGGGAATGGGCGCGAGTAGGTCGTCGCGCCACTCGAATCCCGTGGTTGCCACGAAGCGACTCGACCTCGAGGGACGAGCACGGCACACCGGGGACTATCTTAACTGAACGACCATCTGCGGACCCGCGACCTCCGGAACAGACCGAAGCGCGTTGGGTACGTCTCAGATTGGGGGGTCGGTCAGCGACTCGAAACGCAGGGTTGGGGTGGTGGAGCTGATGGGACTCGAACCCACGACCTCCAGAATGCCATTCTGGCGCTCTCCCAGTTGAGCTACAGCCCCCCAACGCGAACAGCCCTTAACGAGTGCACCCGGAACGAGCAACGGTCAGTCCGTCGACCGTCCGCGGATCCGTCTGCCGATCAGTCCGCCGATCCGTCCGACGCTCCGCCGGCCGCCCGGGCCGACCCCGCCGCCGAGCCCCGCGCAGCGTCGATCTTGGCCTCCAGCTCCTCGATCCGCTCCATCGCCTTGCGCAGCGCGGGGTGGTCGATCTCGCCAGCCTCTACCAGCCGGAACGCCGTCTTCCCGAGGCGGGTCCAGAAGTGGTCCAGATCTTTGTTCAGCTGCCGCAGCTCGAGCTGCGACCGGCCGGTCTGAGCGGCCTTCCCGAACCCGGAGCGGCTCCGGCTCATCCACCGACGCACCGCCCGCGCCAACCGGTCGGTCAGCTCGCCCTTGCCTTGCTCGTCCTGGCTCATCCGCGGGTGGTATCTCGGGTCGTCCGCGCCGACCAACGGCCGGTTACACACCCGCGTGCGCGCGATCCTCAGCGTCCTGGCCGCAGCCTACGGAGTGCTCGTCCTGGTCGGGGCGATCCTGGCCGGGCTCGTCATCGGCACCCTCACGCTGCCGCCGTTCGTGTTCGTCCCGCGCGGCAGGCGCGAGCGGTGGACGATCGCGCCGGCGGCCGCGTGGGCCACCGGGGTGGTCCGCTGGCTGTTGTGGACCCGGGTGGAGGTCGAGGGCGCGGTCGACCTACCCCCCGAGCGGGGCGCGGTGGTCCTGTGCAACCACCGGTCGTGGCTCGACCCGCTGCTGCTGCTGTCGGAGCTCCGCGCGAACGGGCTGTCGAAGAAGGAGATCCTGTGGATCCCGGTGCTCGGCGCCTACGGCTGGCTCGCAGGGACGGTGTTCTTCGACCGGCGCGATCCGCACGACCGGATGCGGGCCCGGGCCGAGGTCCGAAAGCTGGTCGCGGGCGGGGCGCGGATCCAGGTGTACCCGGAAGGCACCCGATCCCGCACCGGGGCGCTGGCGCAGCGGGTGTTCCTCACGGTCCCGATCGACTGCTTCCGCGACGGGGTCCCGGTGGTGTGCTGCGCGGTGGTCGGCACCGAGCGCGCGCTGCCGGCCACGGTGTTCGGCGCGTTCCCCGGTCACACCGTCCGCCTGCGGATCGGGCGCACGCTGCACCCCGGCGACTTCCCGGACGCGCACACCTTCGCCCGCGCCTGCTGGGACGAGGTGGTCGCCGGCGTGGGCGCGCTGTGCCCGGGGCGGGACTCGAACCCGCACTCCCCGGAGGGAAGGGGATTTTAAGTCCCCGGTGTCTACCGTTCCACCACCCGGGCTACGGCGCGCTCGGCAGGTCCCCGGCGGTGATCGATCGCTCGATCCGCTGAGTCACGGTGCCGTCGGGGCCGATCACCAGCGTGAGCGGTACCACGTGCGGGAAGTCCGGCATCACCTTCGGCCCCCCGGCCACCGGGTCGGCGGCGTCGAGCTGCAGGTGCACCACGTGGTCGGGCGCGTGCTCGCGCAAGAACGGCACGACCTTCGACTGACGGAGCTTCGGCAGGTCGAGGTCGACCATCACGACCTCGACGCCGGGGTGCGCCCGCGCGTACGCGACCAGCGTGGGGATCTCGGCCACACACGGCGCGCACCACGTGGCCCAGAAGTTCACGATCCGCCCGCCCTCGGCCGGGGCGAACAGGCGCGCCCGCAGCGCGTCGGGCGCGAGCGGCACCACCTTCGGGCCCTCGACGATCACCGCCTGCGGCGGGGGCTCCGCCGCGAACGCCGCCCCGAACCGAAAGGCCAGCCACGCCGTCATCGGCCCTCCTCGGCGGCGCGCCAGCGGTGCAGCACGGCGAGATCGGTGATCGGGTACCCCGGCAGCGCCGCGGCCCCGCAGAACAACGCGCCCACCCCGGTCAGCAGGTCGCCCGACAACACCAGCACCGCGAGCGGCCCGAGCTCGCGCACACCGCGCGCCCCCGCCCTCGACAGCGCCCGCCACGGGCTCGAGCGCCCGACGATCACCTCGGGGGCGGCGAGCGCGAACACCGATCGCACGGCGACGGCGAGCCCGCTCCCGAGCGCGAGCCCGGCCGCGCCCACCCCGGCGCCGGTGGCGAGCCACCCGTTCGCGGTGAGCCACCCGCCCAGCACGAGCCCCGGAACCGCCGGGACCGCAGCGGCGAGCGCGGCGAGGACCCACACCACGAGCTGCACCGCGAGCAACGACAGCGGACGGCCCCACGGCGCGGCGCGCAGGCCGGTGTTCCTGGCGGCGACCGCGATCCACCGCGACCGCAGCGGCGCCGACGCCACC
>JBEBJC010000816.1:0-4163 GCA_040080105.1 Myxococcota bacterium | reverse complement strand
GGGTCGGGGTGAGGGGGAATTACCAGAGTCGAACCTTGAACGTGGCGGAGATTGCGACGTTCTCCTCCAGGTCGACGACCAGGGTGGTGGGCGGGAGCGCCTCGAGCGCCTCGTCCGGCACCACGACGCTGCCGACGAACACCACGAACAGCGACTCGTCGTTCGCGGCGTACGAGTCCTGGATCTCGGCCGCGGGGCCCGGGTCGATGCGGGTGACCTGCACCGCGTCCACCAGGTCGGTCTCGTCGCCGGTGAGCTCGGCGGTGAAGTCCATCAGCCGCAGGGGCCGCAGGTCGGAGTCCACCCGGGCCATCGCCCCGAGAGGGTCGGACTCGAGCTCCTGGGCCTGCACCTCGTCCACGAGGAGCTGGGTGGCGAACAGGGTGGTGCCGGCGGGGGCGCGCTGACCGTCCGCGGTGTGGACCGACAGCGCGGTCAGGGTCGCCTGGGCGGACTCCCAATCCGAGATCTCTCCCGGGAGCCCGTCGACCTCGGAGCGGACCTCGTTCCAGTCGATGAGCGGACCGCTGGCGTACACCTGGCCGACGCAGCCGGCGACGCCCTCGTGCTCGCCCAGCTCCACGTGGCTCACCACCCGCATCCCGCCCTGGGTCTCGTCGACATCGTCGGCGTCGCAGGACGGGGTCATCTCCGGCAGCTCCGGGGCGGTAGCGAGATCTTGTTCGAAGCTGAAATCCTTGGAACACGCGACGAGAAGCGGCAGGGCGAGCATCGGACCTCCAACGGGGTTTCACCACCGGAGGGAGTCGGCCCGCGGTCTCCGATCCGCGCACGATCCGCGGTCAGCACCCCGGGTTGACCGCCCCCGGTGTGCCGAGGTCACCGCTGCCGAACGCCCCGACGCCCTCACACCAGCGGGTGCCGTCGTCGTTGGAGGTCGCGTCGGTGGAGGCGGAGTCCAGGCTCATCGACGCGCCGGTCGGGTCCGGGAACACCGGGCCGCCGTCCCACGCGACCCGGTCGATCTCACCGCCCGCGTTGGACAGGACGATCTCGTCGTCGCTGTTGCCCAGCGTGAACGCCGCCCACTCGTAGCTCAGGCTGACCCCGCCGTTCACCACGGGATCGGCGTCCACCCCGAACACCGCCCGCGCGCCAGCGGCCACCACCAGCGGGCCGGTGACGGTGAACGTCTCGACGCCGTCGTCGGAGACCAGCAGGCCGTCGAGGTCGACCGACGAACCGGAGTCGTTGAGCACCTCGAACCACTCCCCCGCCGTGTCACCGACCGCGTTCGGGTTCTGCAGGACCTCGGTGACCACCAGATCCCCCGGGAGCAGCTCGTCCACCGTGAGCGGGCCGGTCACCAGGTCCGAGCCGTCGCAGTCCTGGTCCACCCCGTCGTTCGCGACCTCGGGAGCGCCGGGGTACACCGCGTCGTCGCCGTCGTCGCAGTCGGCCGGCGGGGAGAAGCCGTCTCCGTCCGCGTCGGTGACGAGCACACACGACGGGTTCGCCGTACCCGGCGTGCCGAGGTCGCCGAGACCGAACGGCGTCACCGCCTCACACCAGCTCCCGCCCAGATCGTTCGAGCTCGCGTCGGTCGCGCCGGCGTCCAGGCTCATCGACGCCCCGGTGGGGTCGGGGAACGTCGCCCCGTTGTCCCACGCCACCGCGTCGAGCACCACCGCGCCCACCTGCAGCGCCAGGTCGTCGCTGTCGTTCGCCAAAGTGAGCCCGCTGTACGCGTAGTCCACCGGGGCCCCCCCGTTGAGCACCGGGTCGGCCGAAGCGCCGAGCACCACGTGGCCACCCGCCGGCACGACGAGCACCCCCGCGACGGTGTGGGACGCGCTGCCCGACACCAGCTCCAGCCCGTCCAGGTCCACCTCGGCCCCGGCCAGGTTCACCAGCTCGAACCACTCGCCGTTGGTGTCCCCCACCGCGTTCGGGTTCTGCAGGATCTCGGTCACCACCAGCTCCCCTTCGACCAGGTCCCCCACCGTGAGCGGGCCGCCGGTCACCAGGTCCGAGCCGTCGCAGTCCTGGTCCACCCCGTCGTTCGCGACCTCGGGAGCGCCGGGGTACACCGCGTCGTCGCCGTCGTCGCAGTCGGCCGGCGGGGAGAAGCCGTCTCCGTCCGCGTCGGTGACGAGCACACACGACGGGTTCGCCGTACCCGGCGTGCCGAGGTCGCCGAGACCGAACGGCGTCACCGCCTCACACCAGCTCCCGCCCAGATCGTTCGAGCTCGCGTCGGTCGCGCCGGCGTCCAGGCTCATCGACGCCCCGGTGGGGTCGGGGAACGTCGCCCCGTTGTCCCACGCCACCGCGTCGAGCACCACCGCGCCCACCTGCAGCGCCAGGTCGTCGCTGTCGTTCGCCAAAGTGAGCCCGCTGTACGCGTAGTCCACCGGGGCCCCCCCGTTGAGCACCGGGTCGGCCGAAGCGCCGAGCACCACGTGGCCACCCGCCGGCACGACGAGCACCCCCGCGACGGTGTGGGACGCGCTGCCCGACACCAGCTCCAGCCCGTCCAGGTCCACCTCGGCCCCGGCCAGGTTCACCAGCTCGAACCACTCGCCGTCGGTGTCCCCCACCGCGTTCGGGTTCTGCAGGATCTCGGTCACCACCAGGTCGCCGGCCGCGAGATCCCCGACGCCGAGCGGACCCGGGGGACCCGTGTCGGTGTCCGTGTCGCTGTCCGCGTCCGCGTCCGCGTCCGCATCGCTGTCCGCGTCGGCGTCGCTGTCGGTGTCCGCGTCGCTGTCGGTGTCCGCGTCGCTGTCCGCGTCCGCGTCGCTGTCCGCGTCGCTGTCGGTGTCCGCGTCACTGTCCGCGTCCGTGTCCGCGTCGCCGTCCGTGGTGCTGTCCTTGGTGTACGACGTCAGCGGGGTGGGCTGGCAGGCGGCCAGCCAAGTGGTCAGGAGAGGGGTGGTCCAGCGCATGTGGGTGTCTCCGAGCGGGCCGTGCAACGTAGGTCGTCGGCCCGGAGGTCGCACGCCGGTTCCCCAGGTTGTCACGTCGGTGCCACGCGTCCGTCGCGCACGGTCACCCGAACGGCAGGCGGACCTGCGGGCTCGCGTCGACCGTGTAGGTCAGCTTCAACGTGCGCGACGCCCCGGGCGACAGCGGCACCGTCCACCGGCAGATCCCGTCCGGGTCGACCGGCCGATCGAGCGCGGGCTCGGCCGACGGGGCGGACACCGTGACCTGCACGAGCTCACTCGTGGGCACGCGCTCGCGCACCTCGATCGTGACCGGGTCGGCGCCGAGGTGCACCAGCCGCACTTCGACCTCGAACGTGTGGCGGGCGCGCCCGGTGATCAGCGCGCGCTCGACCTGGTGTTGCTGGCGGCGTGAGATCCGCACGCCGTCGTGGGTGCCCCACCCGAGCGGGAACGGCTCGCCGGGCGGGACGAGCCCGACCCGCCCGCGCCCGATGGACACGCCGTCGCGCACGAGCTCGACCGGGCCCGCGAGCAGCGGCCGGGAGCCCGCGTTCGCGCACACCGTGCGCAACACCGCAGCGCCCGCGCGCTCGGGCAACGCGAGCCAGCTCGCGCTGGCGTCGGCCGACCACCCGTCGAGCGCGACCGTCACCGGCCGACCGTCCGACGGCAACGTCACCCGCTCGCGCGCAGCGAACGTGCGCGGCTCGCCGCCGTCGTCGACCCCCAGCGCCTCCGACGCGGGTCGCGCGGCCCCCTCGCGCGCGACGTGGATCTCCTCCTCGCGGGCCTCGACCACCGGGTTCGGGTCGCGCCGCTGGGTCCGCACCACGTCGTCGACGAGCGCCGGCGGGTCGGCGAGGTCTCCGGGGCGGGCGGTGGAGCACACCAGCTCGACCTCGTCCCACGACTCGCCGGTCGCGTTCCAGCACACCGCGCCGAGCTCCCACCCGACCCGCGGGCGCGGGGTGGTGGTCAAGGTGGCGCGGTGCGCCGGCCGCCACACCGCGCACGGGACGACGTACCGCACGAGCAGCTCGCCGGGCGCCTCCGCCAGCACGCCGAGCACGAGGTGCGCCCGCAGGACCGGCCGACCGACGCGGCCCGCCTCGAGCTCCGCCTCGAGCTTCAGCTGCTCGGCCTGGCGCGCCGCGGCGGCGTGCGCCGCGTCCTGCTCGGCCAGCCGGGCGTCGGTCAGCTCGCGCGCGAGCGCCGCCACCCCCTCGACCCACGGCTCGGCCTCGTCGTGCT
>JBEBJC010000815.1:0-4165 GCA_040080105.1 Myxococcota bacterium | reverse complement strand
CTGTAAGTCTCAGCAACCGACCCCGAGCGTGACCCGCGCGTTACGCCGAGCCATGGCGCGTCGACGTGAACCCCTGACCCGCGCGCGGATCGTCGAGACCACCCTCGCCCTGCTCGACGAGGAGGGGCTGAGCGGAGTGTCGATGCGCCGGGTGGCCGCGAAGCTCGGGGTCGAGGCGATGTCGCTGTACAACCACGTCACCGACAAGCAAGACCTGCTGAACGGCGTGGTCGACTCGGTGTTGGGAGGGATGACCGCCCCCGATCCCGCCTTGCCGTGGCCCGACCGCCTGCGGGTCGTCGCGCTCGGGCTGTACGGGGCGCTGGTGGCCCACCCGCCGCTGGTGTTGTTGTTGGCGTCCGAGCAGGCCCGTCCGACCTCGCCGGAGGTGCTGCGCGGGATGAACGACGTGGTCGGAGCCCTGGCGGAGTCCGGGCTGCGCCCGGAGCACCAGGTGAGCGCGTACCGCGGGCTGATCGCCCTGGTGTTCGGGTTCGCGCTCACCCACACCCGCGGCTCCACCACCACCCGAGGCCAGGCGGAGCGAGCCTGGCAGTCGGAGCCGCGCGACCAGTGGGACGCCGACCACCACCCCGAGCTGGCGCGGATCGGAGACCAGTTCTTCGTCACCCGCCCGGAGGACGACCTGCAGTTCCTGCTCGGCGCGTTCCTCGAAGCGCTCGCGGCCCGCGCCCGCGCCCGGTAGCGGCGCCGTCGGGGCGCGGTGACGGATCCCGATGGGCGAGGCGCGACACGGGGCGCTATACTAACTTACCAGTTGGTCAGTCCATGTTTTCGGGGGGAACCATGTGGATGAGTCTCGTCACGGCCGGGTGTCGCGCTCCGGACGCCGCCCCAGACCTCGCACCCGACGCGATCGCGATCCCCGCCGAGCCTCAGCGCGAGGGCGACCCGGAGCGTGGCTACGAGGTCCTGACCAACGGTGACTTCGTGTCGTGTGGGGTCCCGCGGGTCGCGTACGACGCGGTCGTCGGCCCTGCGTCCGCGCCGTTCCGGCTCGAGGGGCGCGAGCCGGGAGCCGAGGGCCTGTACTACGCGATGAACCTCGTCACCACCGGCTCCGGGGTCGAGGTGGTGGGGGCGAACTGCTTCACCTGCCACGCGAGCTGGTTCCGCGATCAGCTGGTGCTCGGCCTGGGCGCGGCCGAGGGGGACTTCACCACCGACCTCGCCCCGTACGCCGCTGCGGTCGGGGTGTTCGTCCCGGCCGAGGACACCGCCGCCAAGGCCGAGTGGGAGAAGTGGTCGGAGCGGGTGGTCGCGGTGGCGCCGTACGTGTCCACCGACACGCTCGGGGTCAACCCCGCCGACAACCTCGCCGCGGCCCTGTTCGCGCACCGGGACCGCGACACCCTGGCGTGGTCGGCCGAGCCGACGATCCCGCCGCCGCCGACCGAGCCGGTGCCGACCGACGTGCCGCCGTGGTGGGTGATGCACAAGAAGAACGCGATGTTCTACACCGGCGCCGGGCGCGGCGATCAGGCGAGGATCATGATGTCCGCGTCGGCGCTGTGCACCGACGAGCTGGACGAGGCGCGGGTGATCGACGCCGACTTCCCCGATGTCCGCGCGTACATCCGGTCGCTCGAGGCGCCGCCGTACCCGTTCCCGATCGACGAGGCCCTCGCCGAGTCGGGCGAGGGGGTGTTCGACGCGCAGTGCAGCCAGTGCCACGGCACGTACGGCGAGGACGAGACCTACCCCAACCTGTTGATCCCGCTCGATCGGATCGGCACCGACCCGATGCTCGTCACCGGCTCGGGGCAGCTCGCCGCGTCGGCGGTCGAGTGGTTCAACGACTCGTTCTATGGCGAGATCGCCCGGTTCGAGCCGGGCGACGGCTACGTCGCGCAGCCGCTCGACGGGATCTGGGCGTCGGCCCCGTACCTGCACAACGCGAGCGTGCCCACCCTGGCCGGGCTGCTCGATCCCGAACAACGGCCGACCTACTGGACCCGGGTGGCCGAGTACGATCCCGAGCAGGTCGGCTGGCGGTTCGAGCCGCGCGACCACGGGAAGTCCGGGTTCGAGCCCGAGGTGTACGACACCACCCGCCCCGGGTACGCCAACACCGGTCACCCGTTCGGGGAAGGGCTGGACCCCGACGAGCGGCGCGCGGTGCTGGAGTACCTGAAGACCCTGTAGGGTCAGCGCGCCCGCGCCGCGATCCACTCCGCGGCGAACGCGGCCACCTCCGCCGCCGCCGGCTCGTGCATCAGGTCGTGGAACTGGCCGTCCCAGATCTTGAGCGTCTTGTCGGGGCTCTGCGACGCGGCCACCAGCGCCCGGCTGCCGTCGATCGGCGTCACCACGTCTGCCCCGCCGTGCATCACCAACATCGGCACGGTCACCTCGGCGTAGCGCCCCGACACGTCCTCGAGGCCCAGGAGCGCCGCGCGGGCGGACCCCGCCGGGAGCTTGGTGTGGTCGATCCGCGGGTCCGCCAGGAACTGGGCCCGCGCGGCGTCGGTGCTCACGAACACCGTCTCGTCGACCGGTTGCGCGGGCAGGTTCGGCAAGATCGCCCCGAACAACTTCGCCGCGGCGACCTGGCCGCCGGTGACCTCGGGGGCGAGCTTCAACGCCGCGCCGGACAGGACGATGCCGGCGAGCTCCTTCGGGTGGGCGAGCGCGTACTCGGTGGTGATCAGGCCGCCGAGGCTGTGGCCGTACACGAACACCGGGACGCCGGGGTGCTCGCTGCGGGCCTTGTCGACCACCAGGTCGAGATCGGCCAGCAGCTGGTCGAGCGAGTCGAACCGCTGCCGGTGCCCGCCCGAAGAGCCGTGCCCGCGCAGGTCGGCGGCCACCACCACCAGGTCGCGCTGGACCATCACCTCGGCCAGCCCGTCGTACCGGCTCGCGTAGTCCTTGATCCCGTGCACCACGACCACGACCGCGCGTGGCTCCCCGGGGGTGGGCCAGTCGTACCCCGCGAGGCAGGTGCCGTCCGACGCGGTGAACGAGGCGCCGGCGCTCTCGAGGCACGCCTGCTTCGCGCCGCACCCGGTCAACAACAACCCGAACCAAGCCGATCGAACCACTTGGACCTCCCGAGCGGGGTCCATCACCTGGGAGCTGCAGAGCCGACATCCGCCAGATGGCGGATCACACGAGGCCGTTGCGGGCGGCGATCAGCCCGGCGGCGGCGCGGGTGTCGATGCCGAGCTTCTCGTAGATCCGGATCGTGTGGTGCTGCACCGTCCGGTCGGAGATCCCCAGGGTCGAAGCCACCTCCTTGTTCGTTCGCCCCAGCGCGACCAACCGGAGCACCTGGACCTCGCGCGGCGTCAACTCGGCGACCGGGCCGGACAGCGGCTCGCGGCGGCGCTGGCCCACCGCCGCCAGCGCGGCCTCGGCGCAGTCCCCGTCGAGCCCCCCCGCGCGCACGACCGCCTCGACCTCGGCCCCGAGTCGGCTCCCTTCGAACGCGGGCCGGTGGGGGCGCGGCTCGGCCAGCGCCACCACCACGTCGGCCGCGGCCAGGATCCGCGCCAGCCGGGGGACCGAGGCGCCGCCGAGCCCGCGCGGGTACCCGGCCCCGTCGGGGCGCTCGTGGTGTTGCCCGGCGACCCGCGCCGCCGCAGCGAACGCGGGGGCGCCCGCCAGGACCCGCTCGGTCACCTGGGGGTGCGACAACGTGCGCGCCCGCTCGACCGCGCGCCACGGGCGGGGCACGAGCCACAGCGCGGTGGGGATCGCGACCTGCCCGAGGTCGTGCAGGTGCGCCGCCCATCGCAGGGTCTGCCGGTCGGCCGCGTCGGTCCCGAGCGTCGCCGCGGCGGCGTCGGCCACTGCCGCCACCCGACCGGAGTGTCCGCGGGTGAACGGGCTCTGCAGGTCGCCGAACTCGCCGAACGCCACCGCGACCGAGTCGGCGGAGACCGCCGGGCCCGGGTCGAGCGCGGCCGCGGCGCTCGCCGACCGCTCTTCGAACCACGGGTCACCGAGCTCGAGCGACGGCAGCAGCCCGACCGCCCTCGCCACGAACGCCGGATCGAGCGCTGCGCCGCTCCTCGCGTGGAGGACCTCGGTCGCGAGCGCCACGCCCCCGTCGAGCCAGAACACGACGGCGACGTGGGCCACGTTCGCGGCGCGCCCTGCGGGGGACAGGTCACCCCCGCCGCGCCCGTGTGGCGTCCCC
>JBEBJC010000814.1:0-4169 GCA_040080105.1 Myxococcota bacterium | reverse complement strand
GAGCTCGGCCGAGTCGATCCCCGCCGGCGCGCCCACCGACGACGCAGCGCTGGCGGAGATGCGGGCCGGCGTGAGGTTCCCGGCCGAATTCTCGTTCAACGACTGGCGCCCGCGCGGCGTGGTGCAGGCCGAGCTCGACCGGATGGTCGACAAGCTCGGGCACTGCCCGGACCGGATCCGGGTCACCGGCCACTCCGACCAGAAGGGCACCGACTGGGCCAACGACACGTTCGCGCTCGCACGGGCAGGCGAGGTGCGCCGGATCCTCGGCACCCGCGGCATCGACCGGCGCCGGATCGAGGTCACGAGCTCGGGCAGCGCCGACCCCGAAGCCGACGCCGACACGCCCGAGGGCCGCGCGTACAACCGCCGGGTGATCGTCCGCTGCTACTGACGCTTGCGGCACATCGTGAGGCCGTCGCCGATCGGGATCATCGACAGGTCGACCCGGGGGTCGTCGCGCAGCGCCGAGTTGAGCGCGCGGATCGCGACCGTCGACGGCCGGGTGTCGGCCGGATCGAGCACCGACCCGCCCCACAACACGTTGTCGAACAGCACCACCCCCCCCGGACGGAGCAGCACCAGGCACCCCTCGAGGTACGCGGCGTAGTTCTCCTTGTCCGCGTCGACGAACGCCAGATCGTAGGTCCCCGCGCGACCTTCGGCCACCAGCGCGGCGAGGGTGTCGACCGCCGGGCCCATCCGCAGCTCGACCCGGTCGGTGATCCCGGCCCGCGCCCACGCCCGACGCGCGACCGCGGTGAACGCGTCGGACACGTCGCAGCAGGTGATCCGGCCCCCAGGCACCAGCGCGCGGGCGAGCACGGTCGACGAGTACCCGGTGAACGTGCCGATCTCGAGCGCCTGGCGCACGCCGAGCGAGCGGGCGAGAACGTCCAGGAACGCGCCTTGTTCGGGGCAGATCTGCATCCGCGCCTCGGCCATCGTCGCCGTCTCTGCCCGCAGCTCGGCGAGCACGGGGTCCTCGCGGACCGCCACCGACACCAGGTAGTCGCGCAGCGGGTCGGTGAGCGCCAGGGTCTTCGACGACAAGCGGGACCTCCGGCCCCCCGCTATCGCTGCTCGGTGGCTGGGCCCAGGCGCACCGGAGATCGCGCGTCGGGTTGCGGCAGCGCGAACTCCTCGGTGAGCCCGCGGTCGGCGAGCGCCTCGACCCGGTGCCGGGCGGAGGTGAACCCGAGCTTGCCGTCTTCGCGGGGCACGAGGCGCAGCTTCTCGAGCTGACAGAACATCACCGTGCCGCCCGCCACCGCCATCGGCAGGATCACGAAGTTCAGCAGCGGGATCCACAGCAAGGTCGCCACCACCAGGCCGAACCCCAGCATCAACCACGGGTGGGCGGCGACCACCTGCAGCTTGTGCCGGTACCGCATCCGCCGCCGGGACATCGCGCCGTCCATCGACTCGCGCGCGACGAACATCGTGGTCGCCCCGACGCCGATCGCGAACGACAACACGCTGCCCGCGACCGGCAGCAGGTTCAACACGAGCGAGGCGACCATCACCGACAGCCACAGGCCGAGGGACAGGGCCGAGTGGATCACCGAGTTCTTCAGGTCGCCCAACGTCTGCCGCCAGGAGAACGGCTCGTCGTACGGCCCCAACATCATCGTTTCGACGTGCTCGGACAGCCGATCGTAGAACGGCGTCGCGATGATGCTGCTGGTGAAGTACAGCACCAGCGCGCCGGTGGCGACCACCGACAGGCGAACCATCAGCCAGAACCCGTACCACAGCGCGGTGAGCCACCACGACGTGTCGGCGGACGGGGTCCACACGAGCCCGAGCAACAGCCCGAACCCGGGGAACGCCGCCACGCACAACAGGGCGAACGCCGAGGTGGTGAGCAGCGCCGGCGCGAGCAGGTAGCTCCACAGGCTCGGATGGGTCACCACCAGGCGGATCCCGCCGAGCGCGAACCGCGCGCCGCGCAGCGTGAGCTGGGTCCGCGACAATCCAGTCAGATCGTCCATCGCCCCCTCCTATCGCAGTCCGGGTAGGCACTCCCACGGCCCGTGCCAATCGGCGTCCCACGCGGCGCTCACCCGGTCGAACCCCCGATCTCCCGGGAACGGGGCGGGGTTCGCGACGATCCACCGGCTGCGCTCGCGCGCGGCTTGCCCGTCGACGCTCCGGTCGCGTGGGTCGGGGAAGATCCCGGCTAGCCGCGCGGCCTCCTCCGGGGACAACGCCCGCGCCGACTTGCCGAAGTGGTGCTCCGCCCCGGCCTCGACCCCGAACACCCGCGGCCCGGTCTCGGCCACGTTGAGGTACAGCTCGAGGATCCGCTCCTTCGGCACGAGCAGCTCGAGCAGCGCCGTGTACCACACCTCGAGCCCCTTGCGGACCCACGACCGACCCTGCCACAAGAACACGTTCTTCGCCGTTTGTTGGCTGATCGTGGACGCCCCGCGCAGCCGCCGGCCGCTCGCCCGCGCCTCGACCGCGTCGCACACCGAGCTCCAGTCGAACCCGCCGTGCAGGAAGAACCGCCCGTCCTCCGACGCGACCACCGCGCGTGGAACGGTGTCGCCCAACTGCTCGAGCCCGGCCACGTCGCGCGACCACCCGCGCAGGCCTTCACCGTCGGCGAGCCCCTCGGCGACCCGGCCGAGCATCGTGAGGGTGAACGGTGGATCGACGAACCGCACGAACACGACCTGCGCGACGCTGATCCCGACCGCGAGCCCCGCGCCCCGTGCCACGGCCCACGCCGCGCGACAGATCCGACCCACCCGGCCTCCACCCACAGCTATAGCGGCGCGCGGCCGGACGGGGTAGATGCGGCCGTCCGGAGTTCCGGGCTGGGAGGGGCGGATGTGGCGGTTCGTGCTCGTGTCGAGCGTGGTCGGGTGCGCGGGTGACGACGGCGATCCGGACGGCCCGACCGGCGCCGTCGATCCGTTCGACCAGTTCGTGAACGTGACCGTCCCGGCCACCGGCGACTTCTCGTGCTTCACCCCCACCGCCGATCCCGCCGCTGCGGCGTGGCTGGTGTCCGCGCCCGACCCGGCGCTGCAGCTGCCGTACACGGTCAACGGCGTGGTCGAGGACTTCCAGGAGGGCACCCCGGTCGGGGGCGCGACCGTGTCGCTGTACGGCGGCGACGTGGTGTCGGGCGCGCCCGACGCCACCGCCTCGGCCGACGTGTCCGGGGTCGTGTCGCTCGAGGCCACCGCGTGCGCGCCGCTCACGTACAAGGTCGCGGCTCAGTCCGATCCGATCGCGACCCGCACGACCTACAAGGCGCACCAGGTGTACGGCGCCCCGGCGGGCGGCGCGATCGACGGGGCGAGCTTCGTGTCGGTGTCGGACGTGACGTACCAGCTGATCCCGGGGATCCTCGGGATCGACGTGCAGCCCGGCCTCGCGGTGATCGCGGGCACGGCGTACGACTGCTCCCGCGACCCGTCGCAGGTGACCGACGACCCCCTCGGGAAGGTCGAGGGCGTGCAGGTGGTGGTGTACGACGCGGACGGGAACATCCCGGACACGATGTCGGTCGACTACTTCGTGCAGCAGTTCCCGGCCGAGGACCAGGCGTACACCAGCGCCGACGGGCTGTGGGTGGCTGCGAACGTGCCGCCGGGCGACCTGCACGTCGAGATGTGGGGCGACGTGGGGGGCGCGCTGGTGCTGCTCGGCGCGACCGACGTGCGGTCGGAGGCCGATTCGATCAACATCGCGAACGTGTTCGCGGGCTACGGCGACGGGGTGAAGGTGCCCGCGTCTTGTGAGGCCCCGTAGCGATGCCGATCTCGCTGTGGGCCGCGCGGTTGGCGCTCGGCCAGGAGACCCCCGCGGCGCCCGCCCCGGAGCCACCCGCGCCCACCGAGCCGGCGCCGGCGCCCGAGCCCGCGTCGACCGCCGCGCTCGAGGCGGCGGCGGCCGAGGCCCGCGCCCGCGCCGAGGTGTTGGCGGCGCAGCTCGAGGAGCAGCAGGCGGCGATCCGCGACCTGCAGGACCAGCTCACCGAGGTCAAGCTGGCCACGTTGCCGCCCGACACGGTCACCGTGGCGTTCGAAGGGCACTACCGCGCGCGCGGGGGGTGGTTCGAGCACCTGTACCTCGCGCAGGGGGAGGGCGAGGCGTACCGAGCGGCGCGGAAGATCGAGCACCGGCTGTGGCTGCGGCCGCGGTTCGAGTAC
>JBEBJC010000044.1:0-18270 GCA_040080105.1 Myxococcota bacterium | reverse complement strand
CGACGCCGGCGACGGCGTGGGGCGCGGGCACCATCCCGGGCATCATGGCGGTCAACGGCGCCGCGCTCGCGGGCGGACTCGCCGCACTCGGCCTCCCGCTCCGGGGTGAGCGACGCCGGGCGGCCGAGCCCCGCCCCTCCATGGACCGCGATCACGTACGACATGGGGCGTGCCGTAACCAGTTCCCCGCGTCCGACGCCGGCCCCGAACCGAGCGCGGCCCACCCGTGCCGCCGGGGCTCGAACGCCCCCCGGGCGCCGGTTACTCGGTACGCCCCCTCGGAGTTCCCACGATGCTCGTCCTGCGCGGTGGACCCGCCGCGACCGAGTTCCGATTGGCCAAACTGCTCGACGCGGTGCGCGCGATCGCGCCGGGCGCCTCGGCCCTGTACGCCGACCACGTGCACTTCGTGGCGCTCGAGCACCCGATCGGACCCGACGAGACCGAGAAGCTGACCCGCCTGTTGTCGTACGGCCCGGTCCCGCGGTCGCCCGATCGCGTCGGACAGACCGTGCTGGTGGTCCCGCGCCTCGGCACGATCTCGGGCTGGTCGTCCAAGGCGACCGACATCGCCCGCAACTGCGGCCTGACCGCGGTGCAGCGGATCGAGCGCGGCGTGAGCTGGACCGTCGGGGTGGAGCGCTGGGAAGACGGCCAGCGTGATGCCGTCGCGGCGCTGTTGTTCGATCGGATGGTCGAGCAGCCGCTCGACTCGGCGCGCGACGCCGAGCGCCTGTTCCGCAGCGAGGACCCCACCCGGTTCGCCCGGGTCGGCCGCGACCCCGAGGCCCTGCGCGCGGCGGACCGCCGGCTCGGGCTCGCGCTGTCGGCCGACGAGATCGCGTGGCTCGCGGAGGTGTTCACCGGCCTCGGGCGCGACCCGACCGACACCGAGCTGATGATGTTCGCCCAGGCGAACAGCGAGCACTGTCGCCACAAGATCTTCAACGCCACGTTCACGGTGGACGGCGAACCGCAGGATCGGTCGTTGTTCCAGATGATCCGCAACACCTACGCGGTATGGGCCGACGGCTGGCGGTTCGGCGACACCCCGGGGCGGATCCTGTCGGCGTACCGCGACAACGCGTCGGTCACCCACGGCTACGTCGGCCGTCGGTTCGCGCCGGATCCGACCACCCACGCCTACGGCTTCGCCGACCCCGCGCCGATCCACCTGCTGATGAAGGTGGAGACCCACAACCACCCGACCGCGATCAGCCCCGATCCGGGCGCCGCCACCGGCGCCGGCGGCGAGATCCGCGACGAAGGAGCGACCGGCCGCGGCGGGAAGCCGAAGGCCGGCTTGGTCGGCTTCACCACGTCGCACCTGCGGATCCCGGGCCTCGCCCAACCGTGGGAGGGCGACGACCCGGGTCGGCCCGACCGGATCGCGAGCCCGCTCCAGATCATGCTCGAAGCCCCGATCGGCGGCGCGTCGTACGCGAACGAGTTCGGCCGCCCGGTGCTGACGGGCTACTTCCGAACGTTCGAGCACCACTCTTCGACCGACGCCGCCCGGTGGTTCGGGTACCACAAGCCGATCATGATCGCGGGCGGCTACGGGAACATCGCCGGCGAGCACGTCGAGAAGTCGGCGATCCCGGCAGACGCCGTGTTGATCGTGCTGGGCGGGCCCGGCATGCGGATCGGCCTGGGCGGGGGCGCCGCGAGCTCGATGGCCTCGGGGACCTCCACCGCCGACCTCGACTTCTCGAGCGTGCAGCGGGCGAACGCCGAGATGGAGCGCCGGTGCCAGGAGGTGATCGACCAGTGCCGGGCATACGGCGAGGCGAACCCGATCCTGGCCGTACACGACGTGGGGGCGGGCGGGCTGTCGAACGCCCTGCCGGAGCTCGTGCACGGAGGGGGAGTCGGCGCGCGGATCGACCTGCGCGCCATCCCGTCGGACGAGCGAGGGATGTCACCGCTCGAGATTTGGTGCAACGAGTCGCAGGAGCGGTACGTGCTCGCGATCCGGCAGGCCGATCTCGACCGGTTCGACCAGATCTGCGCCCGCGAGCGCTGCCCGTACGCGGTGGTCGGCATCACCACCCCCGAGCCACACCTGCGCCTGGTCGACCCCGAGCTCGGCGAGGACCCGGTCGACCTCGACCTCGACGTGATCCTCGATCGGCCGCCGAAGATGAGCCGCGACGCCGCGCGGAGCCCCGCCCCGGTCGGCGGCGCGCTGCCCGAGATCGAGCCGCTCGAGGCCGCCCTGCGGGTGCTCGCGTTCCCGGCGGTCGCCGACAAGACGTTCCTGGTGACGATCGGAGACCGGTCGATCACCGGGATGGTGGCGCGCGACCAGATGGTGGGGCGGTGGCAGGTGCCGGTGGCGGACGTGGCCGTCACCACCTCGAGCTTCGTCGACGTGGCCGGCGAGGCGATGGCGATGGGCGAGCGCACCCCGATCGCGGTGCTCGACGCGGCCGCGTCGGCCCGGATGGCGGTCGGTGAGGCGTTGACCAACCTCGCCGCCGCGCGGATCGAAGACCTGTCGATGGTCGCCCTGTCGTTGAACTGGATGGCCGCCGCCGGCGAGCCGGGCCAGGACGCCGCCCTGTACGACGCGGTGCGGGCGGTCGGGATGGAGCTGTGCCCGGCGCTCGGGATCTCGGTCCCAGTGGGCAAGGACTCCCTGTCGATGCGCACCCGGTGGTCCGCCGGCGGCCAGGACCGGGTGGTCGCGGCGCCGATCTCGCTGGTCGCGACGGCGTTCGCCCCGGTGAGGGACGCCACCGCCACCCTCACCCCGGCGCTGAAGCTCGACGCCGGGGACACCACCCTGGTGTTGATCGACCTCGGGCGCGGCCAGAACCGCCTCGGCGGCTCGACCCTCGCGCAGACCCACGGCGTGTTGGGCGGAGCACCACCAGACGTGGACGATCCGGACCTGCTGGCCGCGTTCTTCGGCGTGGTGCAGGAGCTGGCCGACGCGGACCTGATCCTCGCGTACCACGACCGGTCGGACGGCGGCTTGCTCGCCACCGTGTGCGAGATGGCGTTCGCCTCGCGGTGCGGGATGTCGATCGACCTGCCGGGACAGGACCCCATCCCGACGCTGTTCAACGAGGAGCTCGGCGCGGTGCTCCAGGTGCGGGTGTCCGACTGGGTGCGGGTCGACGAGGCGCTGCAGCGGTTCGGGCTCGGCGCCTGCTCCCACCGGATCGGCCAGCCGGTCCAGGGCCCGCTGGTGACGTTCTCCCACGGGGGCGACCCGGTGCTGAAGGCGCCGCGCACCGTGCTGCACCGCACCTGGTCCGAGACGAGCTTCCAGATGCGCACGCTGCGCGACGATCCGGACTGCGCGCGGGAGGAGTACGACCGGCTGGTGGACTCGTCCGATCCCGGGTTGGTCGCGCGGCTGACGTTCGACCCCTCGCTGAACCCGTCGCGGGCGCTGGTCGGGCGGCCCCCGGTGGCGATCCTGCGCGAGCAGGGCGTGAACGGGCAGCTCGAGATGGCGGCCGCGTTCGACCGCGCCGGGTTCGCGCCGGTCGACGTGCACATGTCGGATCTCTCGTCGGGCCGGGTGTCCCTCGACGGGTTCGTCGGGTTGGTCGCGTGTGGCGGGTTCAGCTACGGCGACGTGCTCGGCGCCGGCGGGGGCTGGGCGCGATCGGTGCTGTTCGACCCGGCGCTCCGAGACCGGTTCTCCGCGTTCTTCGAGCGCAAGGACACGTTCGCGCTCGGCGTGTGCAACGGGTGCCAGATGTTCTCCACCCTCGCCGAGCTGCTCGGCGGGACCGAGGCGTGGCCGCGGTTCGTGCGCAACCGGTCGCAGCAGTTCGAGGCCCGGCTGGTCAACGTGCGGATCGAGCCCTCGCCGTCGATCTTCTTCACCAAGATGGCCGGATCGGTGCTGCCGGTGCCGGTGGCCCACGGGGAAGGGCGCGCGCTGTTCTCGTCCGAGGGCGCGCTCGACCAGGTGGAGCAGGCGGGGCTCGTGTGCGCCCGGTTCGTCGACGGCCGCGACGTGGCCACGACCTACCCGCGCAACCCGAGCGGGTCTCCGAACGGGATCACCGGGTTGACCACCCCAGACGGGCGGGTCACCGTGTTGATGCCCCACCCCGAGCGCGTGTTCCGCCGGCACAGCTTGTCGTGGTGCCCGGAGGAGTGGAGCACGAGCCCCTCCGGCTCGTACAGCCCGGAGATCGACGACGGCGACTCACCGTGGATGCGGATGTTCCGCAACGCGCGGGCGTGGGTCGGCTGACGGCGAGGAAAGGGTTGGCGTTCCGAGCCTCGGCTGGGCATGTAAGTACAGGTGCGGAGGGTCGATGCGGTGGTGGTGGTTGGTCGGTGCGGTCGTCGGTTGTGGGGGACCTCCGTCGGACAGTGACTCGGGCAACACGGACTCGTGCACCTCCGAGGCGATCCAGCTCGAGGTCGGCACGGGCGAGATGCAGTTCCTGAAGCTGGCCGCAGGGGACCCGGTCACGTTGGTGCACGGCCCTCAGGGCGGGTGGCACGTGTGGACCGCGATCCAGTCGAAGTTCTCCGAGCCCGAGGTGTCGATCCTGCCGTCGATCACCGTGCCGTCGATGGGCGGGCTCACCCTGTCCGGAGATCAGCAGGCGCAGTTCGTCGCGCTGCTGTACGACGAGGCCACCTGCGACGGCGCGTTCGCCGGCCTTCGCGCGTACGTCGACACGGACCAGGCGACCGGCCCGACGGGCCTCGACCTGATCTGCGCCCTCGAGGGGGTGGAGATGGAGCTGTGTGTCAACGTGACCGACATCGTCGACGGGCGGTCGGCGGATCAATGTGTCACGGTCACGGCGGAGCTCGACGCAGTGGACGTTCCGAACTGCCCCTGACGGAGCGGAGATGGTCGTCGCCCAGGTGCGGGTGGTCCCGGTGTCGGGCGGGTGGGCGGTGCAGGTGTCGGACGGCGCCACCCGTCCGGTCGAGGGGCGGGTGGAGCAGGCACGGATCGACGGCCTGACTCCTCCGTCGACCCCGCCCTCCCGCTGGATGAGCCCAGGGACCGACGTGGGGTTCACCCGCGACGAGGACACGTTCGGCCGCGCGCTCGGTCGCGCGCTGGCGAGCGCACACGGGCCCTGGGCCCACCTGCAGTGGCTGCGCGGCCGGGCCGAATCCGACGCCGAAGGGTTCGCGGTGGTGATCGACACCCCCGATCCCGGGATCCGGGCGCTGCCGTGGGAGCTGCTCGCGCTCGGCGACTCGGGCCCGAGCGAGAGCGTGGACGCCGCGGTGGTGTGCCGGTTCGCCCCCACCGGGCGACGCCCGCCGGCCGAACCTCGCCCGACGTTCGCGGTGTGGAGCGGATCGGACGACCCGGCGTCGGCCGAGGTGGTCGCCGCGATCTACGCCCAATGTTCCGCTGCCGGCCTGATCGCCGACCCGGTCGCCCCGTCACTGTTGTGGCTGGTCGCCCACGGCCGGGCCGGGCGCGACGCCCTCGAGGTCGCCACCGCCGACGGCCCCTCCTCCACCGCCGCCGTGTCTGCCCGCCTCGGCGGGATGCTCACCCACGCGTCGATGGTGGGCCTCGCGGTGTGTCACTCGGGCTCGCGCGACGCCGATCCGTGTGACTCGTTCGTGGGCCGGCTGTGCGCCGCTGGAGTGGACGTGGTCGCCGCGCCACACCACGCGGTGCCGGTCGAGGGGGTCACCCGGTTCGTGGGCGGCGTGGTGGGCGCGTTCGGGCGCGGCGACACCGTCCTGTCGGCGCTCGCCGCGGGTCGGCGGGAGCTGCGGGCGTGGGCGTTCCCGCACCCGGCGGCGCGGTGGACCGCGTGGACCGGGCACGTGGGCCGCCTCGACGCCCTCGCCGCTCGGCTGCGGCTCGCGGGCTGGACGCCCCCCGGGTGGCCGCTCCCGGACGCCGCCGCCGCAGGGTGGCTCACCGCTGCCCACGCCGACGCGGTGCGCCGCGGCGATGGGTACGTCGGGGTCGAGCACCTGCTGCGGACCCTGCCGTCGGTCGAGGGTTCGGGCACCGCGACCGCCGCGCTGCGCCGGGTCGCCCGCGCCGTCGCCGCGGTGTACGACGGGATCGCGGGCGCGCTGTCCCCCGGAGAGCTCGCCGAAGGGGTCGTTCCTACGCCGCGGATGGTGCGGATCGGCCACGGCCTGGCGCCGCGGTTCGGGGTAGAGGCCCTGGCGTACCGGCTGCTCGAGCCGGCCGGGCGCCGGCCCGACACGGTGTCGACCGACCGGGGGGACGCGGCGCTGGTCCCCGCGGCGGCGCTCGAGGTGGTCGGGGGGCCGGAGGACGGCCGGGTGGTGCGTCCAAGGGTCGGCGACGTGATCGGCCGCGCCGGAGGTGACGCCGCGGTGCAGCTGTTCGTCGGGACCGCCGCGGTCGATCGTCGGCTGTCGCGGCGGCACTTCGTGTGGGACGGCGCAGGGGTGGTCCCGATCCGCCCGGTGGAGATCGACGGCCACGACGGCCGGCGCGCCCACGGGCCGGTCCACGTCGGCGAGACAATCGAGGCCACCCCGGGTACCTGGCTCCGCGGGGTCGGTGGATGAACCTGGAAGGGTGGGCGTGTGGAGCGTTCGCGTCGGTGGTGGCGGCATCCGCCGACACCTGCACGCCGCCCCCGCGACCCGAGGAGGCCGGGGTGGCGCCGTCCGAGATCGCCCCCGCGCGCCTCGCCGCGCTCGGGCCTCGCGTCGCCGACGAGCTGCGGGGCGCGTGGTCCCGCGCGACCTACCGCCCCGATCCGGCCGACGATCAGGTCCGCGCGATGTGGACCCGGTGGGGGGAGCGCGCCCCGTTCGGCGATCAGCTGCGGTGGCAGCGCCTGCTCGAGGGTCCGGTCGTCGGCGCGTTCCGCCAGGCGTTGGCGGCGAGGCCCCTGCCCCCCGACGTGGTCGCCCGCGCGATCGGCGACCTCCGCGACGCGCTGTTCTACCAGCTGATCGGCGGGCGCGAAGCGCAGTCCACCGGGTTCTCGGAGCTCGCGTCGCACGTGCTCGAGACCGCCCCCGGCGGGCCCGTCGCGCCGTTGGTCGCCGCGCTGTCACCGGCGGCCCGCAGCACGGTGGCGAGCTGCATGAGCAAGCGCGGGCACTGGCCACGGACGGTGGAGCTGGCGCTGCCCGATCTCGCCGGCGCACGCGAGCGCTCGCTGCGGCTGCAGGGGGAGGGTGACCCGGAGGGGTGGATCGACCTGCACACGGTGCTGCGGCTCCTCGCCTGGTGGGGCGACGACCCATCCGACCCCGAGCGGGACTGGACGATCGTGCTGCAGAACCACGGACGCTCCCGGGGTCGACTGCGGGCGGTCGCGGCGCGGGAGCCCCCGGCCCGGCTGGCGGCCCAGCTCGCCCCCCTGCCGTCGCTGGCGGAGCGGACCCGGGCCGCCGCCCGCCGGTGGGCGTGGGCGTGGGCGTGGGAGTCGCTCGCGCGCGGGTTCGCGTTCGACCTCGACCAGCCGGTGATCCGGCCGTGCCGCGCCGAGCCCGGCCTCGACCCGCTCGACCCAGATGACCTCGCGATGGTCGAGGGTTGGCTGCTGCTGGTGATCCTGCGCGGGCGCGGCGAGACCGCGCGGCGGTGGAGCCGCGACGGGAGCGGAGACTCGGACGGCACCTGGGGTCGGCTGTTGTTGGAGGTCCCCGCGGGGCTGCGGGACCCCGACGGCGGGTTGTCTCGGGTCCGCGCCGCGCTCGCCGAGCGGTGGGAGCAGATGGTGCGCGACCTCGGACCGACCTTGACCGCGATCGCCGCAGCGCCCACCGGACGTGACGCGAAGCGAGCGTTCTGGGAGGTGGCGGGCCCGGTGTGGCACCCGGCGGTAGGGCGCCCCAAGGCGGGTTTCCCGACGTTCGCCCGGAGCGCGGCCGAGTGGATCGGAAGCGCCCGATGATCCCGGTCCGCACGTTGCGCCAGTACCTCGCCCTCGCGCTCGATCCACCCGAGCACGAGCAGGTCGAGCGGGCCCTCGCCGCAGACCCCGAGCTCTTGGCCCAGTTGGCGCTGCTGATCGCCGAGACCCCCCCTCTGCCCGACCGCCCGGCGTGGGCGATGCCGCCGCCCGGGATCGCCGCCGGCCTCCGCGGCGCGGCAGCCCCGGTCGCGGTGATGGACGCCGACGGCCCGGCGGGTTGGTGGCAGGTCGAGCTCGAGATCCCCGCCGACCACGCGGAGGATTGGGTCGTGCTGCTCGAGCGCGCCGAGGATGTGTGGGAGGTGGTGTTCCCCACCGGACCGAGCGAGGTCACGCGCGCGTCCGAGCTCCCGAGGCGCGGGGACCGCGCGCGGGTCGACCTGCACACGGTCGCGCGCCGACTGGCGGTGGTCCTGGTCCCGCCGGACCTGGTGCGGTGGGGCGACGCCGACCCGTGGGCCGAGGTCCGGGATCGGCTGCCCGCCCTGCCGGTGTGGGTCCTCGGCTAAACTCCGGGGGAGAGGGAGAAAACGTGCTTCGCACCGGCTCTAACCGGCCCCCTCTCCCATTTGGGAATTCCTCAGGACGGAGTCCGAGGACCGGCACTCGGACCGATCCAGAACAGCGCCTGACCGGCGCGCACCGCCCCCCCTTCGGACACGAGCACCTGGGTGATCACCCCGCTCGCCGGCGCGCGCACCGGGGTGAACGTCTTCATCACCTCGACCAGCCCGAGCATCGCCGCCCGCTCGATCGGCGCCCCGAGCTCGGCGTACGGGGGCGCGCCCGGGTCGGGCCGGGCGTAGAACGTCCCGTCGGTGTCCGCGCGCACCACGGTGGTCCCCGGCGGCGGCCCGGACTCCACGGCCTTCGGGCCTTCGGTCGCCGCGCCTGCGCCCGCGACGGCGTCCGCGCGGGTGCACAGCGCCGAGCCGTGCTCCACCCAGGTCCCCGGCGCCGCCACCGCGCGCGCGACCCCGCTCACCCCATCGGGCACCCACACCGGACGGCGGACCCCCGCCGTGTGCAGGTGGCCCAGCACCACGCCCGGGGTCAGCGCCGCCCCTTCGGACAGCGCCGGCTCCCACGTGCCCACGGTGGTCGCCGCGAGCATGTCGTCGACCCGCGCGGCGACCAGCCCCGGAGCGGGTGACCGGCCGAGCCCCGCTAGGGCCTCGAGGTCGTGCACCGACCAGATCCGCGGGTTCTTGGTGCGCCGGTACCCGATCGCTTGCCACGCCGCCTCGACCAGGCACACCAGCGCGTCGCGCAGCGCGGCGACCGGCACCACCTCGTCGCTGTCCATCACCGCCGCCGACCGGACCGGGTCCATGTCGGCCTCGATCCGGGCGGCGGTCTTCGCCATGCCGGCCTCGATCGCCGCTCGCTCGGCGGGGTCGGTCGCGGCGATCCGGAACTCGTCGTCGAGCTTGCTGTTGTAGGTCGCGATCGCGAGCGTGCGCCCCTCCATCACCGCGAGGCGGGTCAGCGGGGTGGACAGCTGCACCACGGGCTCGTACGGCATGCCCGACATCGCGTAGTACCCGGCGCCCGACGCCTTCCGCAGCAGCACGGTGAAGAACGGGGTGCGCTGGGTGCTGTTCGCGTAGATCAGGTTCGAGCCGTAGCCCAGCAACCCGAGGCGCTCGGCGTCTACCCCGATGTCGAACCCGCTGATGTCCTGCAGCCACACGAGCGGGATCCCGTCGTCGTCACACGCTCGGGCGAACGACGAGATCTTCGCGATCCCCTCCCGGTACAGCACGCCCCCGGCGCGCTTGCCGATCCCGGGCTCCTCCACGATGCCCTGGCGGTTCGCGACGAGCCCCACCCACAGCCCGCTGATCCGCGCGAGCCCGGTGACCATCTCGCGGCCGACGTGTGGGAGCACCTCGTGGAACAGGCTCTGGTCCACCAGCCGGGCGATCACCTGCTCGATGTCGTACACCTGCCGGGTGTCGGCCGGGAACAGCGAGGCGAGCTCCGCCGGGTCGTACTTCGGCGGCTCGGGGTGGGCGCCGTGGCGGTAGAACTCCACCGCCGAGCCAGGGAGCTTGCCGATCTCCTCGCGGATCACCGCGATCGCGGTCGGGTCGTCGGGGACCCGGTCGTCGGCGCACCGGCTCTGGTGCAGGTGCACCTCCGGTCCGCCGATGTCGAGGCTCGTGAGGTGCAGCGACTTCGCGCCCTTGATCAGCGCGGCGCCGGCGATCACCATGTACGCGCCCTCGGTCATCACCACGCGATCGCTGATGATCGGCATGTAGCCGCCGCCGGCGATGCAGTCGCCGAACACCCCTGCGACCTGCGGCACCCCCTCGGCCGCGAGCCGCGCGTTCATCGTGAAGATGTGCCCCGCCCCCGTCGGCCCGGAGAACGACCGGCTCTGCTCGGGCAGGAACAGCCCCGAGCAGTCGACGAGGTACGCGACCGGCAGGCGGAGCCGGAGCGCCATCGCCTGGGCCCGCTCGATCTTCTCCGGGGTCAGCGGCCACCACGCGCCGCTCGCGACCGTGTTGTCGTTCGCGATGACCACGCACCACCGCTCGGCGATCCGCCCGAGCAGCGTGATCACCCCGGCTCCGGGGGCTTGCCGCTCGGACCCGGCGAACGCGCGCCCCCAGTTCACCAGGGTCCCGACCTCGAACCGCGGGCTGCCCGGATCGAGCAGCGCGTCGATCCGCTCCCAGCTCGTCCACTTGCCCTTGTCGTGCACCCGCTGGGCGTACGACGCGCCCCAGCCCGCGTGCACGGTCGCGATCTTCTCGGCCAGCGCCCGGTCGAGCTCGGTCATCCGCGCGAGGTTCTGCGCCCGATCGTGCTCCGACACGAACTGCGCGAGCTCCGAGCCCACCGGATGCAGCAGGATCCTCGCCATCAGCTCCTCCCCACCAGGTTCTCGAGCGAAGTCGTGTCGAACTGCCCGTCCAGGAACGCGTCCCACCGCACGATCCGCTGGTGGAGCGACAGGTTCGTGATCACCCCCTCGATCCGAACGGCGTCGAGCGCGGCGGCCATCCGCGCGATCGCCTCGGGGCGGGTCGGCGCCCACACGATCAGCTTCGCGATCATCGAGTCGTAGTACGGCGGGATCGTGTCCCCTCCGCGCAGGTGCGTGTCGACGCGGATCCCCTCCCCCTCGGGGAACGACAGCACCCGCAGCGTGCCCGGGCTCGGCCGGAACCCGTTGTCGGGGTCCTCCGCGTTGATCCTGCACTCGATCGCGTGACCGGTACGGGGCGGCGCCTCCGCCGGCAGCCGCTCCCCTGCCGCGACCCGCAGCTGCCACTCCACCAGGTCGACGCCCGAAGTGACCTCGGTGACCGGGTGCTCGACCTGCAGGCGGGTGTTCATTTCCATGAAGTACATCCGGCCGTCGGCGTCGAGCAGCATCTCGACCGTGCCCGCGTTGCGATACCCGGAGCGGCCCACGGCGTCGGCCACGAGCGGCAGGATCCGGGCGCGCTCGGCGGCGGACAGGCCCGGGCTCGGAGCCTCCTCCAGCACCTTCTGGTGGCGCCGCTGCAGCGAGCACTCCCGCTCCCCGAGCGCGAGGCACCGCCCGAACCGATCGGCCACCACCTGGACCTCGACGTGGCGCCCGCCAACGATCCGGCGCTCGAGGTACATCCGACCATCGCCGAACGCGGAGACCGCCTCGGCGCTCGCCTCCGCGAACGCGGCCGGGAGCTCCTCGGGGGCCGACACCCCCCGCATCCCGCGCCCGCCGCCGCCCGCGACCGCCTTCAACAGCGCCGGGTAGCCGACCCGCGCGGCCTCGCGCAGCGCCTCGTCGACCGACCCGAGCGGGGCGCTCCCGGGGATCAGCGGCATCCCGAGGGATCCCATCGTGCGACGCGCCTCCGCCTTGTCTCCCATCTGCCGCAGGTGGCGCGGCTCGGGACCCACGAACGTCAAGCCCGCGGCGGTGACCCGCGCGCAGAACTCGGCGTTCTCGGCCAAAAAACCCCATCCTGGATGGACCGCTGCGCACTTGTGGTGCAGCGCCACCTCGATCAGCGCGTCTTGGTCGAGGTACGACGCAGCGGACCTCGGCGCGCCGATCGTGACGGTGTGGGTGGCCTCGGCGAGCCACGCCGAGCCCCGATCGGCGGCGCTGGCCACCGCGACGGTCTCGATGCCCATCCGGCTGCAGGTGCGCAGCACGCGGGCGGCGACCTCTCCGCGGTTCGCGATCAGGATGCGACGGAACATGGTCCTCCCCGGCCCGGCGACCATAACCAACCCCGATCCGCGGCGAGTCGGGTATGCTGGCCCGCTGCCGAGGTGTCGCTTGATGTTCGCGTTGCTCGCATGTCGCCCGCTCCCGCCGTCGGTCGCCGAAGATTCCGGCACCTCCCCGTTCGACACCGAGACGGACACCGATCCCGGCACCGACACCGATCCACCGGTGATCGTCGGCCCGTCGTTCACTGCCATTGGGTTCAACGTGGAGTCCGACGGCGCCGATCCGGCGGTGGTGGCGGACACGGTGGTGGCGGAGATCACGGGCGAGACGCTGTGGGGGTTCGCCGAGGTCGAGAACGAAACGGCGGCCGATCTGTTGGTCAGCGCGGCCGGACCGTCGTTCGAGTACGTGATCGGCACCACCGGCTGGTCGGACCGCCTGGTGCTGGCGTGGGACAACGACGTGTTCGCCCTGCTCGACTTCGAGGAGCTCCACGACATCAACGTCGGCGGCACGGCGCGCGCGCCGGTGGTCGGCCGGATGCGGGAGCGCGAGCACGGGTTCGAGTTCCTGTTCGTGGTGAACCACCTGTGGCGGTCCGACGAGCCGGCGCGCCACGAGCAGGCCGCGCTGCTCAACGACTGGGGGCGCGACCAGTCCGAGCCGATCCTGATGGTGGGCGACTACAACTTCGACTGGGAAGTCGACGGCGGGGGCCACGACCTCGGCTACGACAACCTCACCGCGGACGGCGTGTTCGACTGGGTCGAGCCCGATCCGATCGTGAAGACGCAGTGCTCCGGCTACTACGACAGCATCCTGGACTTCACGTTCCTCGGCGGGGACGCGCGCTCGTGGGGCGCGACCTCCGAGGTCCTCCGCACCGACCACGACTACTGCCGGGAAGACCCGGAGAACTACTCGGATCACCGCCCGGTGGCGGTGACGTTCACGGTTCCCGAGTAAGTCAGGCGAGCCCGACGGACTGCAGCCACTTCTCGCAGTCCATCGCCGCCATGCAGCCGGAGCCCGCCGCGGTGATCGCCTGGCGGTACCGGTGGTCCTGGACGTCTCCCGAGGCGAACACCCCTTCGATCCGGGTGAGCGAGGTCCCGGGCTCGGTCAGCACGTAGCCGCCCTCGTCGGTCGGGAGCTGGCCCGCGAGGAACGCGGTGTTCGGCGTGTGGCCGATCGCGAGGAACAGCCCGCCACACGCGAAGGTCGACTCGACCCCCGTGTTCACGTCGCGCAGGCGCACGCCGGTGACCTTGTCGGTCCCGTGTACGTCGATCACGTCGGTGTTCATCACGAAGTCGATCTTCGGGTTCGCCCGCGCCCGATCCTGCATGATCTTCGACGCCCGCAGGGTCGGGCGGCGGTGCACGATCGTGACCCGCGACGCGAACTTGGTGAGGAAGGTGGCCTCCTCCATCGCCGAGTCGCCCCCGCCGATCACCACCAGCGGGACGTCGCGGAAGAAGAACCCGTCGCAGGTGGCACACGCGCTCACCCCGTGGCCGCGGAGCCGGGTCTCGTTCGGCAGCCCGAGGTACCGCGCGGTGGCCCCGGTCGCGATCACGACCGCGTCGAACTCCGCCGGCTCACCATAGGACGGCTCGAGCCGGAACGGCCGCTTCGACAGGTCGATCTTCGCGATCTCGTCGGTCACGAACATCGCGCCGAACCGCTCGCACTGCTTCTTCATCCGGTCCATCAGCTCGGGCCCGAGGATCCCTTCGGGGTGCCCGGGGAAGTTGTCGACCTCGGTGGTGATCGTCAGCTGCCCGCCGGGCTGCATCCCCTCGAACACGATCGGGGGCAGGTTGGCGCGGGACAGGTACAACGCGGCGGTCAGGCCCGCGGGGCCCGACCCGAGAACGGCGACACGTGCGGACACGGACCCTCCGGGAGCGGCGGACTCCCTAACGCTCCGCCCGCACGGTCGTCGGGTAGTCGGGTCGGGTCGCGAGCGCCTCGATCACCTCGGGCGGGATCCACGGCTGCGGCTTGCCCGCGGCGGCGCTCGCGAGCTCGTCCGCCACCGCGCCCCGCACGTCGGCGTCGATCGCGGGGAGGTACCCGACCTTGAGCGCGACCAACGGGCGGATCCCGGCGGGATCGCCGACGAGGATCGCGGCGACCGCCGCCGCGGTGGACCGGCCCCGCTCCTCCCGCCACGCCTCGCCCGCGGCCTGGGCGTCGGCCAGGGTGGGCTCCCAGGCGATCCATCGCTCGAGCACGTCAGCGGGCCGAGGATCCCCGGTGATCGGGTCGAACGCCCACTCGGCCGGGACCCCGTCGACGAGCTCGGTCGGCAGGCCGAGGCGCCGCCGCGCCTTGCGCAGCGCGGAGTCGCCGGGCGCGTCGACCCATTCGATCTCCAGCAGCCCGCGCGCCACGTCGGGCCTCCCCGCCCGGTCGAGCGCGTCCGCCACCCGGATCCGGGTGTGAGCGCCCGGCGGGGCCTCGAGCGCGCGCGCCAGCCACCGGTCCAGCACGTCGGCCGGGGGAGCAGCGACCGCCAGCGCGTCGAGGCAGGTCGACCAGGTGCTTCGATCGGCCGGATCCCGCGCCAGCGCCTCGTCACAGGACGCGAGCGCGGCGTCGATCTCCCCGATCCGCGCCCGCTCGCGGATCAGCGCCAGCCGGGCCGACGGATCGTGCGGGTTGTGGTCGAACCGCTCCTGCGCCTGCACCAGCTCGGGCGGGTCGCCCCAACCGACCGACCGCCACACCCGATCGCCGAGAGGCTGAAGCCTCGACGCGGCGGCCACCTCGGTCTGCCAGGTGCCCTCGAGCACCCACGCGCCCCGGGTGACCCCGCGCCACTCGACCACCAGCGGGGGATCCCCGGGGACCTGCGCGATGGCGGCCAACGCCTCCCGGCCGGCCAGGGCCGACGGGGCGGGGGTGGCGACGGTGGCGTCCGGGTGGCGGCGCAGCAGGCGCTCGGTCCACCGGGCCAACGCCCGTTCGGGATCGACCAGCTGGTCGTCGGTGCGTACGCCGACCCACACCGCCCGTCGCTCGCCCGAGCCCACCGGAGACACGAAGCCGAGGTCACCCGCAGCGGTCGAGCCGGTGCGCCACCCGGGCGGCACCGACCAGGTCACCGGCTGGGCCACGTCCGCCTGCGCGGCGGCGGCGGCCTGCTGCGACGGCGGGCGCGAGGCGATCCGCGCGTCGACCGCGTCCACGAGCGGCGCGATCCGGGGGCCCAGGAGGGCGGCGGTGGCGAGCACCCCGGCCACCCCGGTCAGCACCCCGAGGCGGACCCGGTGGTTCCACCGCGGGCGGCGTTGGACCTCGTCCGGATCGAGCAGGGCGCCGAGCACGAGCCCGGTGGCGAGCCCGCCGAAGTGCGCCCAGTTGTCGACCCGCTCTCCGCGGAGCCCGGACCAGAACATCAGCACCAGGTACGGCAGGAGCGCCAGGCCGAACCACCGCCGGCCGCGCGCCGGCAGCAGCTCGGGGTGCACCAGGCCGAACACCACCGACGCGGCGACCATCCCGAACACGCCGCCGGAGGCGCCGATCGAGAACGTGTACGGTGAGAACCACGCCGACAGGGTGGATCCGCCGACGACCGACGCGCCGAACACCACCGCCAGGTTCGTCCGCCCGAGGGCGCGCTCGAGGTTCCAGCCGGTGTACGCGAACCACAGCCCGTTCGACAGGATGTGCATCAGCTCGACGTGGACCAGGCCCATCGTGATCAGGCGCCACACCTGATGCTCCTCGAACACCAGGCTGGCGGCGTTGCCGAACACGCTGGTGGCCAACACCCCACCGTCGATCTGCGACCACCACCACACCCGGATCTGCAGCCCGAGGAGCAACGCGGTGACGATCGGGGCGACCCCCGACCCGAACCGGGCCTCCCACGCCAGCGCCCCGTCGTCGCGGAGCGACCGGACCAGCTCGAGCTCGTCCGCGCGGACGAACCGCTCGCCGGTCAGGGGAGCGAAGCGGATCTCGGACTCGGGCGGGATCCGGCCGGCCCGGATCCGGGCCTCGAACTCGTCCCACTGCAGCCGTTCGATCCGCGGGGGATCGGAGCCCGATCCGCCCAACCCGTGACGTACTTCGACCAGCGGCCCCCCCGGTGCCGGCGGCGACGCGCGCCGATCGGCTCGCAGATTGGATACCCGATCCGGAGGAGGCGCGGGTTGGATCACCACCGGTTGGCCGAGATCTGTCGGCATCTGCCGATCTTCCCGCTGCCCCGCACCGTGTTGCTGCCGGGCGCGGAGCTCCCGCTGCACGTGTTCGAGCCGCGGTACCGCGAGCTGGTCGCGCACTGCATCGCCGGGGACGGGGTGATGGGGATCGCGACGCTGCGACCGGGGTACGAGGCGAACTACGAGGGGCGCCCGGACATCTGGCCGGAGGTCGGCGTGGGTGAGATCGTCGGGCACCAGCCGTTCCCGGACGGCCGGAGCAACATCGTGCTCCGGTACGCCGGGCGGGTCCGGGTCGCCCGTGAGCTCCCGCCGACCCACCCGTTCCGCGAGATCGACGGCGTGCTGGTCGAGGAAGACGAAGGCGGCCTCGAGCGGGCGCTGGTCGCGCTGAAGGTGCTGGTGATCCAGCTCGGGGGGCTGTCCCCGTCGGCCGCCGGAGAGGCCCGGCGCCTGATCCAGCTCGACGGGATCGATCTCGTCGACGCGCTCGCCCGGCGGCTGTTCGAGGAGCCCGACGAGCAGCGGGCGTACCTCGGCGCGCCGAAGCTCGTCGACCGGGTGGCGCGGGTCCACGCGCGCCTCGCGACCTACTTCGTGCCACGCGCGACGGTGGGCGAGACCTGAGCGGCCGGTCCCACCCCGACCGTCGTGCCTAGGCCTCGAGCGCGGCGAGCGCGACGATCCCGTGCAGCGCGAGATCGATCATCCGCTCCTCGGCCGCTTGCTCCTCGTCGCGGGTGGCGAACCCGTGCTCGGGCGAGCCCACGATCGCGAGCACCGCCCCACACCGGACGCCCGCGGCGCGGGACCTCATGGCGGCCACGGTGCGCGGGCCCTTGCCGAACACCGTGCCCAGCACGAACAGGTGCGCCGCCTCCATCTCGGACGCCACGACCCCGGCCGCAGCGAGCCGCGCCATGTACGCGTGGTTCCGGTCGCCGTCCGGGCCGAGGCCGAACTCGCGACCGAAGAACGAGTCCTTGCTGTGGACGATCCCGACGTGTGCCCGCTCGGCGAGCCCCAGATCGACCGCGGCGCGGGTCAGGGCCTCGACCCACCCCGGGTCGGCGACCGCCGGGAACCGCGGGTCGGTGTACGCGTCCGACGCCGACTCGTCCCGGACCGCGCCCGACGCGATCACCACGTCGCCGACCCGCATCCCGGGCGCCATCCCTCCGGCGGTGCCGACCCGCAACATCCGGCGCGCGCCCGCCCCCAGCAGCTCGCCGACCACGATGTCGACGCTCGGGCAGCCCATCCCTGTGGCGACAGCGCCCACGTCGATCGACGCTCCGCCGAGCTCGAGCCGCCCCACGTGTACGTCGAGCCGGCGGCGGTTGGTGTGGGACTGCACGTCGACCAGGCGCCGCGCGATGCGCGCCGCGCGATCGGCCGAGCCCGGCAGCAACAGGTACCGACCGAGCCCGCCGTTGCCGGCCAACACGTCGGCGTCGATCTCCAGGTGGTGCATCTGCACGAGGTCCTCTCAGAACGGATGGTCGAAGGTGAGGTAGAAGGAGAACTGGGTGGGATGGGAGCCCGCCGAACGATCGAGTTCCGCAGGAGGGAGTCCGAGGGACGAGGCGGTCGAGCCCGCGGTCGCGCCGTCCTCCGACACGATGGCGTCCGGGCCGATCCCGCTGTCGATCCGCAGGATGAAGGTCGAAGCGTATACCACCCGGATCCCGCCGCCGACGGAAGGATGGACCGGCAGGTCGACCGGGACCGGGTCCGCCGCCCCCCACACCGCCCCCGCGTCGACGAACGGGGCGAGCTCCACCACCAGTGGATCGTCGCCGAGGTGCGAGCGCACGGCGTCCACCCGGAGCTCGAGGTTCGCGACGGCCTTGCCCGGCGCGCGCCACCGCCCCTGCGCCACGCCGCGCAGCGTCTCCGGGCCGCCGAGCCCGACCGCCGGGGCGGCGCCGCCCCAGTGCACCATCTCGTAGAACGGCACCGTCCCCACGAGCTCCTCGCCCATCACCCGCCCGGCGACGACCAGACGCCCGCCGATCGGCGCGAA
>JBEBJC010000043.1:0-18276 GCA_040080105.1 Myxococcota bacterium | reverse complement strand
GACGCGAGGGGCGCCGGGGTGGCCGCGGCGGGCGCGCCGTCGAGCGCGCGCAGCTTGTCGGCGAGCGCCGCGGCGGTCTGCAACCGCTCGTCCGGGTCGGGGGTCAGCAGGTCGTCGACGATCTCGCCGACCCACGGGGGCAGCTCGGGGCGCACCTCGTCGATCGGGGCGTAGTCACACCCGGCGACCTGCTGGTACACCTCGAGCAGGTTCTTGCCGGTGAACGCGCGCTGCCCGGTGGCCATCTCGTACAGCAGGCAGCCGAGGGAGAACAGGTCGCCCCGCTCGTCGACCGTGGCGGCGCCGCGGAACTGCTCGGGCGACATGTACTGCGGCGTGCCGAACGTGGTCCCGAGCTGGGTGACCGCGGCGCCCTTGTCGGCGGCGCGCACCTTCCCGAGCAAGAAGTCGGAGATCCGCACCTGCGGCATTCCGTGGGCGTCCCGCCCGACGAGCACCTTGCTCGGCTTGAGGTTCCGGTGCAGCAGCCCGGCCTCGTGTGCCGCGCGCACCCCCTCCACCATCTGGCGGAACAGCACCAGCACGTCGGCCGCCCGGTGGGGCCCGGCGGCGATCCACCGCTCGAGGTTGCCGCCCTCCACGAACTCGGTGACCACGCCCGGCGCGCCATTCTTCTTCGTGCCGCTCGGGTCGACCTCGATCACCTCGATCACCCGCACCAGGTTCGGGTGGTGCAGGCCCTGCTGGGCCGCGGCGGCTCGCCGGAGGCGCTCGGAGAACCCGGAGTCGCGGATCACCAGCAGGCGGAGCGCGTACGGGATCCCGTCCGCTTCGACCTTGTAGGTGACAGCGAGATCGCCGTCGGCGAGCAGTGAGGTGACGGTGTACCGCCCAGCGGTGGATCCGATTTCGAGCACGGCCACAGACTAGCAGCATCCGGCCCGCCGAGCGAACCCGCCGGCGTGGCGAGTGGCCGAGGAACCCCGAACACCTCAAGACGAGGGCCGGGGCTCCGTCGACCGGGGGGTAGGGCCCTCCGAACGATGAACGATCCGGTTGGGAGGGCGGCGAGGCGCCGCGAGGGCCAGGCGCCCGACCGAGGCCAGGTCGGGACCTGCCGCAGGGAGGGCAACGGCGCCATCGTGGATGGATCGCCGCCCGACAGGAGCGTTGGTGAGGCGGGCCGTTAGCGCCGGCGGCGCGCGAACACCAGCGGCGCAGCCATCAGCCACCACGCTGGGCCAGGCCCGGTGTCACACCCGCAGCCGGCCTTGTCCGCCGCGCCGGTGTCGGCGCCGGTGTCCGGGTCGGTGTCGGCGTCCGAGTCGGCGTCGGTGTCGGTGTCGGCGTCGGTGTCGGCGTCCGAGTCGGCGTCGGTGTCGGTGTCGGTGTCCGAGTCGGCGTCGGTGTCGGTGTCGGTGTCGGTCTCCACCCCGGTCTCGGTGCCGCTCGGGCAGTCCACCACCCCGTCACAGTCGTCGTCCCACCCGTTGCCGCAGTTCTCCGGCATCCCCGGGTTCACCGTGGTCTGCACGTCGTCGCAGTCGTTCGGGTTCGGCGCCTCGTTCTGATCGGCGCAGTCGAGGTCGAACGACGGCACCTCCGAGATGGAGCCGTAGTGGTCGAGGTCGTAGTCGAGGTAGCAGATCTCGGCGCCGTCGCAGTCCTCGTCGTCCTCGTTGCCGGGGATCTCGGCAGCGCCGGGGTAGTCGAGCGCGTCGGTGTCGTCGCAGTCTGCGCACGCGTCGAACCCGTCGAGGTCGTTGTCGCCGAGGTCGAGGGTGGTCGGGTCGCAGTCGTCGTCCTTGGTGTTGCACCCGACCTCGAGCTGGCCCGGGTTCACGCTGGCGTCGCCGTCGGCGCAGTCGGCGCACTCGTCGAACCCGTCCGCGTCGTGATCGACCCCGTCGAGGGTCGACGCGTCGCAGTCGTTGTCGGTCAGGTCACACGCGAACTCGGCCGCGCCGGGGTTCACGGCCCCGTCGGTGTCGTCGCAGTCGGTCGCGACCTCCGCCTCGCGGTCGCCGGTGCAGTCGAGGTCGGACACGATGGTGAAGTTCGGGCCCCGGCCGTACCCGTCGAGGTCCTCGTCGAGGTAGCACAGCTCGAACCCGTTGCAGTCGTCGTCGACGCCGTTCGCGGGGAGCTCGGGCGCGCCGGGGTGGACCGTCGCGGCGGAGTCGTCGCAGTCCTCGCACGTGTCGAACCCGTCGCCGTCGGCGTCGACCGTGTCCGGCGTGTCGACGTCACAGTCGTCGTCGATCTGGTTGCACAACACCTCGGCCGTCCCCGGGTTCACGTCCGGGTCGGTGTCGTCGCAGTCTTCACAGTTGTCGAACCCGTCGCCGTCGACGTCGATCGAGTCGCCGGTCGACGCGTCGCAGTCGTCGTCGATCGCGTTGCACAAGGTCTCGACGTTGCCGGGGAACTGCTCGGGATCGAGGTCGTCGCAGTCGGTGCAGTGACCGACGCCGTCGAGGTCTGTGTCGTGCTCGTCGGCGGTCGCGGTGGAGCAGTCGTCGTCGAGCCCGTTGCAGGACACCTCGGTGGCGTCGGGGTGCACCGCGGCGTTGGTGTCGAGGCAGTCGGTGGCCGAGTCGGCGTACCCGACCGGCGCCGGGTTGCAGTCCGAGATCGAGTCGTCGGCGTACAGCCACGAGTTGACCGCCACCTCGTCGCAGTCGGTGGTGGAGTCGGGGTCGATCACCACGTCGACCGTGTCTCCGGCCTCGAGGGACAGCGGCAGCCCGCTCACCGCGGTCGACCCGCCCACCACGAGGGTGTCGAACCAGATCTCGGCGTCGTTGTGGAACACCCGGATCGTGGCGCCGTCGCCGCACACCTCGACCGCGAACCCGTCGAGGTCGAGCCACGCGTCGGGCACCGCCGCGGCGGCCTCCCACCGGCGGGCCGCCCACGCGAAGTCGTCTCGCCCGGGGTGGGCGCTGGTCGCGGTCACGAACGGCGTGTCGTCGGTCTGGGTGCCGTGGTGGGCCCCGCCCGCGTACAGCGGAAGCTCGGCGAACGACAGCGGCGCGTTCTCCGGGTACGAACCGTAGGTCCACCCGTCGACGCCCTGGGTGGCGGAGAAGTCGGACTCGGAGTCGGCCACCAGCCGAGGCGCGTTCTCCCCGTACCCGTCCTTGTCGGTGTCGGGGTAGTGGGTCTTCACCAGCAGGCCTTCGTCGATCAGCGCGTCGCAGTCGTTGTCGAGCCCGTCACACAGCTCGGGCGCGCCCGGCTCGACCGTGGACCGGGTGTCGTCGCAGTCGCCGTCGGCGATCGACGAGCCGTCGCCGTCGCGGTCGGTGTCGCGCAGGCCGAGGATCCCGGTCTCGTTCGCGCCGGGGTTCGGCAGGCCGCGGGTGAGGTCGCCCGCCACCACCGACTGGGTCCAGTTCGCCGTGGTGGCCGCGAGCGCCGGGCTCGTGTTCAGCACCGACCCGTCTCCCTGGAGCGGGCCGCCGCCTACCCCGAAGTCCACCTGGGCGTCGATGCAGAGAAGCCCTGGGAATGCGAATCCCCAACACAACCCGAAGAAGTTGTCGGTGGTCCTCGCCGAGTCGTCGACCCAAGCCACGTCCGGCCCGTCGAGGTTCCCGGCCGGGACGGTGTTGGTGACGTGGGTCGAACCGGCGTGCAGCTGAATCGACCAGTCGCCGTTCAGCGGGTCGTAGCTCAGGTCCTCCGGCCCCGCGTCCGGGCCGCCGACGACGACGATCGTGCCCTTGTAGAACGTCGGGGCGATGGCGGACAGGTTGTCGAGGTCGTAGGTGCTGGTCTTCGCCGACAGCAGGCCGTTCGAGTCACCATAGGAATACCCGTTGAGGGTGGTGGCCGACAGGTCCGCGAGCAGCACCAGCTCGATCCACTCTCCCTTCTCCATGTCGCCCGCCGTGCGGCGGAGCTCGTTGATCACCACGCTCTGGCCGAACGCGGCCGTCGTCACCCACCAGCTGATCATGCCCCCCTCCGAGTTCCCGGCACGGTAACGCACCCCTCCGGTTTTGTCTCTCCGACCACGAGCTGGTGCGTCAAACTTCCGCCCCCGGAAGTGGCGACCACCAGGACATCTGGCGCCCGATCGTCCGCGGGGCGCGGCGCGCGGTTATGGGGGGGCCCTCGGAGAACGCAGTGGCGAACCGCCTGACCCACGAGACCAGCCCGTACCTCCTGCAACACGCCCACAACCCGGTGGACTGGTACCCGTGGGGCGACGAGGCGCTCGAGGCCGCGCGCGCTCGCAACGTCCCGATCCTGCTGTCGATCGGCTACTCGTCGTGCCACTGGTGCCACGTGATGGAGCGGGAGTCGTTCGAGAACGCGGTGATCGCCGCTCGGATGAACTCGCTGTTCGTCAACGTGAAGGTCGACCGGGAGGAGCGCCCCGACCTCGACGAGCTGTACATGCGCGCGGTGCAGGCGTTCAACCGCGGCCACGGCGGCTGGCCGATGACGGTGTTCCTCACGCCCGAGGGCGTGCCGTTCTTCGGCGGCACGTACTTCCCGCCGACCACCCGCAACGGGACCCCCGGGCTGGTCGACGTGTTGAGCCACGTGTCCGACCTGTGGCGCAAGAACCCCGACGAGATCGAGCGGATCACCGGCCAGGTGCGGCAGCTGCTCGACCAGGGCGCCGCGGCGGCCCCGGCGGCGAAGTGGCTCGCGCAGGACTGGCTCGCGCCGGTGGTCGCCGCCGCGTCGCGCGACTTCGATCCGATCGAGGGCGGGTTCGGCGAGGCGCCGAAGTTTCCCCCGCACGGCCTGCTCGAGGCGCTGCTCGCCCACCACCGGCGCACCACCGACCCGCACTCGCTCGAGATGGCGGTGCGCACGCTCGACGCGATGGCGAAGGGCGGGATGTACGACGTGGTCGGCGGCGGGTTCTGCCGGTACTCGGTCGACGAGGAGTGGCGCGTACCGCACTTCGAGAAGATGTTGTACGACAACGCGCAGCTGATCCCGCTGTACGTCGCGGCGCACCAGGTCACCGGGGCGCCGCACCACGCGCGGGTGGTGCGCGACACGGTCGGGTTCGTGCTGCGCGAGATGTCGGTGCCGGGCGGGGCGTTCGCGTCGAGCTTCGACGCCGACTCGGGCGGGGCGACCGGCGGAGAGGGCGCGTACTACGTGTTCGACCGCGACGAGCTGGTGGCTGCGCTCGGGCACTCCGACGGGGTGCGCGCGGCGGAGTTGCTCCAGGTGACCGCGGGCGGCACGTTCGAGCACGGCAAGAGCGTGCTGCGGCTCGAGGTCCCGCTCGAGTCGCTCGACCCCCGCGACCGGGCGTTCCTGACCGATGTGGCGCTGCCGGCGCTCGCGCGGGTCCGCGCCAAGCGCGACCCCCCGGCGCGCGACGACAAGGTCGTGCTCGGGTGGAACGCGCTCACGATCTCTGCCCTCGCGCGGGCGGGGGCCGCGTTCAACGAGCTCGGCTGGGTCTCGGCCGCGGTCGGCGCGGCGGGGTTCTTGGTCGAGCACCTGCGGGTCGACGGCCGGTGGCACCGGGTGCACCGGCTGGGCCGCGCCACGGTGCCGGCGTTCGCCGACGACTACGCCGACCTGATGGTCGCGTTCGTCGACCTGTACGAGGCCACCCTCGACCGGCGGTGGCTCGCGAGCGCGCTCGAGGTGGCCGACGCGGCGATCGACCTGTTCTGGGACCACGGCGAGGGGGCGTTGTGGACGGTCGGGCGCGATCGGCCGGCGCTGGTCGCGCGCGCTCGGCCGGGGCTCGGGAGCGCGGAGCCCGGCGCGAACGGCACGATGGCCCTCGGGTTCGTGCGGTTGGGGCGGCTGTGCGGGCGCGACGACCTGCTCGAGCGGGCCGATCGACTGCTGCGATCCGCGCAGGGACTGCTGTCCCGCGCCGCCCGCGCGCTCGGCCCGGAGGCGATCGCCGGCACCTGGCTCGCCGAGGGGGGCACCGAGGTCGCGATCGCCGGAGACCCGACCGACGAGCTCACCGCTCGCCTGTGGGCGGTGGTCCGCGCGCGCTGGCTGCCGTTCACCGTGATCGCGCGCGCCGACGGCGACCCCACCCCCGGGGTGGTGATGGCGTGGCTGGACGGGAAGACCGCGGCCGGCGGGCGGGGCGCGGCGTACGTGTGCGAGGGGCACACCTGCCAGCTCCCGACCTCCGACCCCGACGCCCTCGCGCGCCAGCTCGACGAGCGGATGACCCGCGCGGGCGCGACCGCGTCGGCCCGCACCGTGCGGGTGCGCGCGCCCGAGCTGCCGCAGGACCCGGAGGCGTGGCTCGGCTCGGCGCCCCTGTCGATCGCGGGCCTCGCCGGTCGGGTGGTGGTGCTCGACTTCTGGACCTACTGCTGCGTGAACTGCATGCACGTGCTGCCGGAGCTCGCGGCGATCGAGGAGCGGTACCACGGCCAGCCGGTGGTGGTGATCGGCGTGCACTGCGCGAAGTTCCCGGCCGAGCAGGTGCTGGACAACGTCCGGGCGGCGATCACCCGCCACGACGTGCGCCACCCGGTGGTGTGCGACCCCGACCACGCGGTGTGGGACGAGTACGCGGTGCGCAGCTGGCCGACCCTCGCGGTGGTCGACGCCACCGGCCGGATCGCGTTCCATCAGTCGGGGGAGATCGACCGCGACTCACTCGCGCAGGTGATCGACGGCCTGCTCGCCGAGGCGCGCGCCGCCGGCACGCTGGCCGAGCCGCTGGCGCCGGCGGCGACGCCCGAGCCACCGTCGTCGGAGCTGTGGTTCCCGGGGAAGGTCCACGTGTGGCCCGACGCGCTCGACCAGGAGCTCGACACCGATCCGTACACCTCGGGCGGGCGGGTGTACGTCAGCGACACCGGACACCACCGGATCGTGGAGTGCGAGCTCGGGCTCGGCCCGGACGGGTGGCCCACGCTGACCCGGCTGCGCACGTTCGGCTCGGGGGAGGCCGGGCGAGCGGACGGTCCGTCCGGGCAAGCCTCGTTCCGCCACCCGCAAGGGGTGCGGCGGTTCGGGACCACCCTGTACGTGGCCGACACGGACAACCACTTGCTCCGCGCGGTCGACCTCACCGACGGCACCGTGCGCACCCTCGCCGGCACCGGCCGCAAGGCCACGGTGGCCCCGCCGCGGTCGGCGCTGGCCGAGCCGCTCACGGTCGACCTGCGCTCGCCGTGGGACGTGGAGGTCGTGGCCTCCCGCCACGCCCCGCTGGTGTTCCTGGCGATGGCGGGCTCGCACCAGGTGTGGGTGTACGGCCCCACCGTCGGGCACCTCGGGATCCTCGCCGGCAGCGGGCGCGAAGATCACGTGGACGGGCCCGCCGCCACCGCGGCGCTCGCGCAGCCGTCGTCGCTGTCGCTGCTCGGGCGGTACCTGTTGTTCGCCGACGCCGAGACGAGCTCGGTCCGCGCGGTCGACCTGCAGTCCCACCACGTGGTCACCGTGGTCGGCCGAGGGTTGTTCGACTTCGGCGACGTGGACGGCTCGTCCGACGTGGCCCGCCTGCAGCACCCGCTCGCGGTCACGTTCGGCGACGACACGGTGTACGTGGCCGACACGTTCAACGGCAAGATCAAGGCGATCGGCCTCGCCTCGGGCGACACCCACACGGTGTCCGACGGCGGCGCCGAGCCGTTCGGCGAGCCCGGGGGGATCGCCCGCGCCGGCGAGTTCCTGCTCGTCGCCGACACGAACCGCCACCAGCTCCGCGCCGTGCGCCGCAGCACCGGCGAGTCGCGGGTGTTGCCGATGGGTCCGCGGAGTTGACGAGCCGGCGGCTGCTGGCGCGGCTATCGTGAGGCGGGAGGCTGCGGTGCACTCGCCAGAACAACTCCCCCTCTCCCTCTGGGAGCGGGCTGCGCAGGTCGGTGCGCCCACCGTGTTGTTCGTGCTCGTCGGCTGCGTGCCGATCCAGGGCACCTGGTCCGAGAAGGGCGACACGCCGCCGGAGCGGTTCGACTTCCCGACCACCGGGGAGGTGCAGACCACCGTCGACAACGACGACAGCAACTACACCGACGGGTACACCTACGTCGACTGGGCCTACACCGACTACACCGACTACACCGACTACTACAGCCCGTGGGACTCGGGGTACTACACGTGGGACTACAGCGGCTCGTACGACTACTACGGCGGCTCGTACTACACCTACTATGGCGGGTCGAACTACAGCGGCGGCACGTATGGCCCCACGGTGGTCCCGACGGGCGGCTCGTCGTACACCGTCCCGCCGATCGGCGGTTCCGGCTCCCCTGGCGGCAGCGCGTTCGCCCCGTTGCCCGGGGTGTCGTTCCGGCCGGCGAGACGTCGATGACCGGCGCGCCGTGATCGTCGCTCCGGCCCCCGCGGCCCCGACACGACGGTCCGGCGGGTCGCGCCGCCGCTGAGGAGGATGCCTGGTGCTCCGATGGTCGACTTTGGCGCTGGTGGCCTGTCACCGCCCCCCCCGCGCCGCTCCCGTCGCCCGAGGTCACGACCCTCGAGACCCCGGGGTTCGTGCCGCGCCGCGTCGCCGTCGAGACGCCCGCCGACCTCGTCGTCCCCGCAGGTGTGGGGGTGACGCGCGACGGCGTGTGGGGCACGGCGAACTGCGGAGACGGCGGCTGCGTGCTCGGGCTGTTGCACCCGGCCGAGCGCGTGATCCTGCTGCTCGACCAGCACGACCCCGCCGACCGCGCGATCCCGCTCGAGGCGCTGCCGTTGCCGACCGCAGTGGATCTCGTGCCCGGCGCCACGGTGCGCTCGGTGCTCACTCCGGTGTCGCCGGGTGATCCTCGGGGCCCACTGGCCGATCTCGCGTTCGTGGTGGACGCCCCGAGCCGCGTGGTCCTGGCGCTCACGACAGAACACGACGGTGCGGGACCCCACCACTTCCCGCACTTCGTCGACGCCAGCCTGTACGGCCCCGTCGGGCGGGAGCAGCCCGAGGTGTTCGGCACGTCCAGCGAGGCCCCGGAGGGCCGCGAGAACACGTGGGACCTCGGACCCGGCCGGTACGTCCTGCGGGTGACCCCGGAGCGTCAGCCACGCTTGGCGTGTGAGTCGTTCGACACGCCCTTCGGGCCCACGGCGGTGCCCGACTGGTGCGCGCTGCCAGACGACCCCGGACCGTACGTGGTCGTCACCCACTTCGTCTCGACCGGGCCCGCAGACGCCCTGGAGCCGCCGGTCACCCCGCCGGCCGCGGACGTGGTGGTGGCCCCGGGACTACCCGTCTCGGTGGCGCCGGGGCGGCCGCCGCCGCCGGCGAGCGTCCAGGTCCCCACCCGGCGAGGAGAGGACCTGGTGGTGCGGTGGACCCCGCGCGAGGTGCCCCTCGGGTTCCGGTGGGAGACGCCGGACGGTGGCTGGTCGGAGGGCAACTGCGAGGTGCACGCCTGCCGGTTCTGGGCGGTGCCGTTCGATGGGGTGGAGCTGCAGCTGGGGGTGGGCGAGGCGCCCACCCGCGTGGCGCTCGAGGTGACCTCTCTGCCGGTGCCGGCCGACCGGATCCCCCTCGAGCCTGGGTACGTCGTCACGAGCACCCTCCGGCCGGTGGCGCCGGGGGACCCGCGGGGACCGCTGCTGGACTTCGCGCTCTCGGCACCGACCGCGGGCGTGTACCGGTTGGGAGTCTCGTACCCGCCGGAGACGCACCAGCCGTCCATCGATCCACTCGGGCCGGGCCTGAACGACACGGGCGCGAACGGGTTGTGGTCGAGGCCGTACGAGGCGCGCTGGTACGACGTCTCCGAGCCGGGGGTGTACCCGGTCCGGGTCACCACGTGCCCGGACTGCCCCGAGGTCGAGCTGGAGGTGGACTGGCAGTTCGAGGCGCCACCGGGCTGAACCGGTACGCCAGCGGCCTACGCTCCTAACTCTCGGGGAGCGCCAACCTCTGTCCGTCGTCGCCGACGAGCCACACCTGGCGCGCCCCCGCGCCCACCGCGAGCGCCTGCTCCGTCCGCAGCCGCCACGCCCGGTCGACCCGCGGCCACGGCGCGACCCCGACCTCGATCACCGCGAGCTCCGCGCCCGCGCACAGCCGGTGCAGCCCCGGGTCCGGCGCGGCCCCGAGCAGCACGGCGATTGGCCCCCCGGCGCCGGTCGAGATCCGCAACCCCAGCCCGAGCCGCGCCTCGACCCGCTCGGGGTGGAACCGGGGATCTCCGACCTGCACCGCCGCGGTCGACACGTCGAACGGCCCGACCGAGAACGTGCTGCCCGGCTGCTGCGCGTCGATCACCAGCGGGTAGGCGTCCCAGTGGTGGGCCCACACCTCGGCCACCGCCGCGCCGCGCTCCTCACCGAGCGGCAGGTGCAGCTCGAGCGGGGCGCCGCCCCGGAACCGCTCGGCCGCGCTCAACAGCTCGAGCAGCCCGGCGAGGGACCGCGCGCGCCCGGTGGTCAACACCACCGCTCGCAGCCGCCCGAGGTCCTCTCCGAGCTCGGCGGCCGCTCCCGTCGGGGCGTCGATCAGGATCGCGTCGCCGGCGTGCTCGACCCACAGGCCGCCGCCGATCCACCGCGGCGTCACCGGGTCTCCGCGGCGAGGAACGCCACGATCCGCGGGAACACGTCGACCGGAGCGTGGTCGCCGATCACCAGGTCGAGGTGCCCGTAGTCGGCGTGGGCGCCGTTCGCCCGCGCGGCGACCCACCAGGTCTTGTCGGTCGACCCCACCGCGTCGTGGTACGCGCGCACCCGGTCGGGGCTGACGATGTGGTCGACCCGCCCGGCGAAGAACGACATCGGCGTGTGCACCGCGGCCAGCGCCCCGCGGACCGCTACGCCGTCTGCCGTCCGCAGCTCGCCGTCGCCGCGGATCGCCTGCGCGAACGTCGCCAACACCCGCGGAGAGACCGGCGACATCTGCCGCCGGAACAGCTCGAGCTCCGCCTCTCGCGCGAGGTTGTCCCGGTTGTGCACCAGCTCGTCGATCCGCAGCACCGTGTCGCGGCGGGTCACCGACAGCAGCTCCGCGCCGGCGGGGGTCGGGACCCGCTCGCCCCGCGCCAGCGGCAACACCACCGGCAGGGAGCGCAGCGTCGGGTCCGGGTCGCGCAGCTCGATCGGCGAGCCGATGATCACCGCCGCGCGCAGCGGCAGGTCCGGCGCCGCCACCAGCGCGTACGCGAGCACGATCCCGCCCATCGAGTGTCCGACGTACGCCGGATCCCGCCCGGTGCGCCCGGCCACCAGCCGGAGCGCGGCCGCCACGTCCGAGCCGTAGTCGTCCAACGTCGCCGCGACGGGCGGCCACGCGGCGTCGCCGTGACCGCGCAGGTCCACCGCCCACACGTCGAACCCGGCGTCCCACAGCGCGTCGACCAGGCTCCGGTCGGGCGACAGATCGAAGAACGCGGCGTTGCACGACACGCCGTGCACCAGCACCACCGGCGGCCCGTCTCCAGGGGTGTGGTGCAGCGCGATCTCGGCCTCGCCCACCGCGACCCGCTCCAGCGTGGGCTCGGGCGCGGCCCACGCGGCGACGACCCACATCATCGGCCCACCGCCACCTCGACCGCCACCTCGACCGCCACCGGGTCGCGGATCAGGTCGACGTGGGTGTAGTCGCGCGGATCGAACCGGGCGACCCCGAGACGAACCAGCCGCCGCGGCCCGAGCGCCCGGCTGGCCGGCGTCACGACCTCCACCGGAGCCAGCTCGTCGAGCATGCCCATCGCGACCCACACCGACGCGTCGACCGGCGCCGGGGTGAACGGCCAACCGGCGGCGAGCTCGGCCGCGAGCGCGGTCGACACACACCCGCCGCCGTCCTCTCCGAGCACCGCGGCTCGGGCGGCGGGGGAGGTGAAGTCCGCGAACGCGGCCCGCCCGGCGTCGGTGTCGGGCGGCGCGAGCACCGGGCCGAGCAGCACGTACCGCTCGACCCGGCCGCCCGCCGCGAGCGCGAGCGTCGCCCCGAGGCCGTCGGCCACCACCACCGTCGGCGCCCCCCGGTCGATCTCGGCGCGGACCCGGGCGGTGAGGGAGTCGAACCCCCCGACGCACCCCGGCTCCACCACCTCGACCCGGGCGCCGGCTGCGCGCAGCCCCTCGAGCAGCGGGCGGTACACGTCGAACCCGACGCCGGGGGCCGTCACCACCAACACCGGGATCATCGGCGCCCGCTGACCTCGAACGACCGCTGCATCCGCAGCTCGCCCTTCAGCTCCCACTCCGGCCAGTCCGACAGCCACGCGCGGTCGGCCACACACGCGAGCACGTCGGGCGGGATCTCGTGGGTCAGCGCCCGGATCCCGATGTCGACGACCCGGCCGTCGATCAACACCGCGTCGAACACGACCTCCTCCGCGACCTCGGGGGACACGGTGCCGACCCACGGCTCGAGGCAGTCGGCCCGCGCGGCCTTCAGCACGTCGTCGACGGCGAAGTTCATCGCGCGTCGATCGTCGGGGGTGATCCGCGCCTCTTCCGGCCGCTCGCGCGGGATCCGCGGCCGCTCCACCCCCGGCGGGGGGGCGAGCGGTTGCCGCTGGCTCCGGAACCCGGTCGGCGCAGGGGCCGGCGTGGCCGCGGCGGGGTCTTGCTCCGGCACGTCGGCGGCGATCACCATCACCATCACCAGGCCGCCGAGGAGCATCGCCGCCAGCAGCCCCGCCACGAACCACCCGGTGCGGACGCGGTCGTTCACGGCTCCTCCTCGGGGTCGCGCCGGGCGGGCAGCGGCACCCCGAGCTTCTCGAGCTCGGCCCGCGCCAGCTCGGCCGCCGCGGTCAGGTTCTGGCCCAGGTCCTCCACCGCCGCCTCGACCGCGGGGCGCGAGCTGTCGAGCGTGTCGCGCAGCCGCTCGCCGTCGCGCACCACCGCCTCGCCGAGCCGGTCGAGGGTGGCCTCCACCTGGTCGAGCCGCTCGTCGGACACCTCGGACGAGAACAGCCGGCCGGCCTTCTCGAGCAACGTGCGGCGGCCGTGGCGACGTTTGTCGCGGTCCACCATCACCTCGCCTGGGGTCACCCCGAGCCACTTCGCGAAGTTCTGGCCGATCCCCTCCGCCGGCTCCTCACTCGCCCCGAACCAGTCGCGGAACGTGGTGCGCAGGGGCTCGAGCATCCGCTCGACCCCCGCGTCGACGTGGGCGGCGGCTCGGGCCGCGTCGACCTCGAACGGCGCCAGATCGACTTCGGCCAGGTGGACCGCGGCGCCGTCGAGCGTGCGCAGCTCCAGCAGGGTCGCGTCGGCGTCTCCGGAGGTCGGGACCAGGGTCTCTTCGGGGACGATGAAGTACCGGCGCGGTTCGGTACGGGTGCGCACCAGGCGATCGCTCACAGCTGGATCGTCCCCTGGTCACACTCGTTGCCGCAGAAGTCGCCGCCCTTCGAGTAGGCCGGCTCGAACGTCTCCGGTAGGCCCTCTTCGAGCTGGACCTTGACCGACGCCCCGAGCGTGCGGAACGTGGTCACGGTCAGGGTGCCACCGCCGCAGCGGGTCACGTAGTCGCCGAACGGCACCCCGCCGGTGTCGAGCTGCGGACAGTCCACGTCGAGGTCCATCCCGAGGTCGTCCTCCACGTGGATCGAGAACGCGGTACGCGGATCGGGCAGCTTGATCGTGAGCAACGACTCGCAGGTCGGGGTGCCCTGGTCACACGCGTGCGGCTCGGCCCCGTTGCACCCCGCGGCCGCCGCCGCGAGCACCATCCACCTCGGCATCCGCCCTCCTGCGTCCCTACGTAGCCAGGCGGGCGCCGATCCGGCGGGCGGGCAGCGAAAACAGCCCGTCAACCGTCCGAACGGCGCTTGACCCCTCGGAGTACCCGAAGGTTCTCCCAGAGGTCCGAGGGGAAGCCCGACCGCCGAGCTGCGGCCGTTGTGTGGCGTACGCCACAAAATCATAAAACGACTGGACAGTCAGTATGTTTGGAGCCGATAACCGTAGAGGGACGGCACACCCGAGCGGACGACGTCGCGAGGCCCACGCGCCCCGGCGGTCGGACGGGTGCGTCCTCGGAGGGTGGTGATGATCCGTTCGGTGGTGTCGTGGGGCTTGTTCCCTGGGTTGCTGACGACCGGCCTGGTGGCGACCTGGCTCGGGTTGCGCGCCGGGTACGACGTGACGCCCGTAGCGATGGCGGTCGTGCTCGCGGGCGCGGTGCCGCTGCTGATCGCCCAGCGGTTCATGCCGGCCGAGCGCAACTGGATGGCGGGGCGCAAGATCGTGTCGATCGACCTGCTCCACATGGCGTCGACCGCGGCGGCGACCGAGTCGGTCCGGGCGGTGGCGATGGGGCTCGTGCTGCAGGCGGCGGTGGTGTTGCACGGGTGGCTCGGCTCGACCTTGTGGCCCACGAGCTGGCCGCTGCCGGTGCAGCTCGCGGTGGGCATCGTGGTCGGTGACTTCGGCGCGTACTGGGTCCACCGCCTGTGCCACCGGTACCCGGTGATGTGGCGGGTGCACGCGATGCACCACAGCTCGGAGCAGATGTACGTGTTCGCCGCGGCCCGCAACCACCCGGCGAACGCGATCCTGATGAACGCGGCGCACCTGATGCCGCTGACCCTGCTCGGCGCCCCGGTCGAGATCATCGCGCTGACCACGGTGTTCACCGGCCTGCACGGCATGTTGCAGCACTGCAACGTCGACCTGCGGCACGGGTGGCTCAACCAGGTGTTCTCCACCGCGGACCTGCACCGGTGGCACCACTCGTCCGACTACGAGGAGTCGAACCTGAACTTCGGCAACAACCTGTCGATCTGGGACACGATGTTCGGCACCCGGTACCTGCCCGAGGGTCGGCCGCAGCAGGTGGGCCTCGGCGAGCACCGCCTGCCGGAGAACTTCCTCGCGCACCTCGCCTCGCCGTTCGTGCTCAACCGCCTGCTGCGCCCGGTCGAGTCCCAGCCCGAGCCCACCGAGCCCGCACCCGACGGTCCGACGATCATCCCCGCGGCGTGAACGGTCGAGGATGGGTCAAACTGGCGCCGCTCCGGAACCCGCCCCCTCCTGGTGGTGCCGGGACCTGGGCGGAGGTCCCCCTTGCGTCGGTTCCTGCTCCTCGCCCTGTTGCTCACCCCGCTGCCCCTGGTGGCGGGCGCGCCCCCGGAGACCGCGGCGCTCGATCGCGCCAACGCGGCGCTCGCCGCCGGCCACGCCGACGAGGCCGTGGCGGGGCTGCGCGCGGTGCTGCCGCGGGTGACCGACCCGGTGGCGCAGGCGCGGGTCCGGTGTGCGCTGGGCGCCGCCGCGTTGACCGCCGACCAGCCGAAGCTCGCGCGCGACGTGCTCGCCGAGGTCCCGCTCGACCAGGTGTGCGGGACCCGCGCGGCGTTCCTGCGGGCGTCGGCGATCGAGCGCCTGGGCGACGTGGCCGGGGCGGCCGCGCTCACCGCAGAGGTCGGCGCCTCGTTCCTCGGGGACGACCGCGACGGGCGCACGGTCGCCGCGACCCTGCCGATCGCGCGCAAGCTGCTGGCGGACCCGGACCGCGGAGCCGACGCCGGCCGGCAGCTGATGGTCGCGCTGCTGGGGATGCAGATCTCGAGCGAGCGGGCGGCCGCCCTGGCGCGGGAGCTGGTGCAGCACCTCGACGTGTCCGACGGGTTCGGCACCACCCGCATCCCGGAGGCGTGTGGGGCGCTGGTGGTGAGCCTGGAGCGCGCCGAGTCGCGCGACGACCGGCTGGCGGCGGCGCGGGTGTGTGACCCGGGCACCGCCGCGCTGCTGCTCGACGCGCTCCCCGCCGACGACCCGGACGCGCTGTGGGCGCGCGCGGCGGTGGGGGACGGAGACGGTCAGGTCGCGTTGGCTCGCGCGTCGCTGTCGCTCGCGCCCAACGACGCGCGGCGGGCCGAGCTCGCGCGGGTGCTGGAGCTCGCGAACGACCTCGGCGCGCTCCCGCTGCTGCGCGAGCAGGGCACCGCCGACGCGCTGCACGCCGCCGCCCGGCTCGCCCGCGGCGCCGAGCAGGACGCGCTCGCGCTCGAGCTGTTGCGGTCGCACCTCGAGCGGTTCCCCACCGACGCGTCTCGGGTCGACGTGCAGAGCGAGCTCGGCCAGGTGTTGCTCGACCTCGCGCGGACCGCCGTCGCCGAGGACCGGCCGGAGGTCGGGCTGCAGACGTTCGAGGCGCTGCTGAGCGAGGTGCCCGACCACCCGCTCGCGGCAGACGCGGCGAACGAGTCGGCGCTGGTGTTGCGCGCGCTCGGGCGGCCGGCCGACGCGCGGCGACGGTGGCAGGAGCTGATCGCGCGGTTCCCCGACTCCTCCGGCCTCGGGTATGCGGCGCTCGCGCGGATGCGCGCGTTCGACGACCACGACCCCGAGGGGGCGATCGACGCGCTGCGGTCGGCCGACCCCTCGGGTGAGCGCGCCCGGCTCGAGGACGAGTCGCTGTGGATCAGCGCGCGGAGCACCCGGTCGTCCGACCCCACCGTGCGCGTCGGGACGCGGAACCTCGACCAGGTGGAGCTCAGGCTGCACACGGTGGACATGGAGGCGTACGTGCGCAGCGGCGGGCGGCTCGACTCGCTGCCGTCGCTCGACGTGGCGCCGATCGCGCCGGACCGGACCTGGACGGTGGACGTGCCCGACCCCGCGCCGTACCGCGACCGGGCGTTCGATGTGCCGGTCCCCGTGCGCCGCCCGGGGCTGTACGCGGTGACCGCCGCGTCGTCGGGGCAGGAGGCGCGCGCGCTGCTGCTGGTGTCGGACCTGGTGGTGGTGGCGCGCGCGGTCGGGGAGGACCTGGCGGTCGCCACGTTCGACGGAGAGGGCCACCCGGCCGGCGGCGCGCGGGTGATCGTGCCCGGCGCCGGCGAGGGACGCACCGACGCCACGGGGCTGTGGGTCGCGCGCGACCTGCCGACCGGCGAGACCCGGGTGGTGCTCGCCGAGCGGCGGGGCTCGTGGGCGATCACCGAGTTCGAGGTAGAGGCCTACGGGGCAGACGAGCCGCTGCCGGTGTCGGTGCTCGGCGAGGTGGACCGGCCGGTGTACCTCCCCGGGGAGGAGGTCGCGTTCCGCGCGGTGGCGCGCGACTCCGAAGGCCACCCGATCACCGGAGCGTGGCAGGTGTGGGTCGAGGGCCCCGCGCGGTCGGCGCCGGTGGAGCTGACCTCGGACGAGCGAGGGGTGCTGGTCGGGTCGGTGCGCGCGCCCGCCCTCGCGTCGTACCTGGGGGAGCTCCCGCGGGTGCTCGCGTACCAGCTGGTCGGGGTGGCCCCGGCCACCGCCGAGCAAGTGTTCATCGCCGGGTTCGACGTGGCGCCCGCCGACGCCGGGGGGCGCACGCTCGAGGTGTACGTCGACGGGGCCGACGCGATCGCGCGGGTGCGCGGGCGGCTCGGCGAGCCGGTGGCCGACGTGCCGCTGTCGTGGGAAGGGGGAGCCGGTCGCACCGACGCACGGGGCGAGCTGCGGATCGCCGGGCCCCCCGCGGGCCTGCCGTGGTCCGGTCGGGTGTGGTTCGACGGCGGCTCACCCGCCTCGTTCACGCGGACCGCCGCGCCGTTGGTGCTCGAGCTCGAGCTCGACCACGAGCTCGCCCGGACCCGGGAGCGCCCGACCGTCGCGGCGGCGGTGCGCGACCTCGCCGGAGAGCCGAGGCAGGGGCTCGTGTCGCTGGTGTTGTACCGGGAGCTGCCGTTCGTCGACGACCCGCCCGCGGTGCCCGATCCGTGGGTCGAACAGCCGCCGATGGGCGTGTCGGGCCCGGTGGCGTGGTCCGGCCCCGGCCCCGCCGATTCGGTCGTGGCGAGCGAGCCCGTGTGGACCCACGACCTGACCGTCCCGGCGGAGCCGGCGAGCGTGACCCTGCCGGAGCTCCCGCCGGGTCGATACCGGCTGGCAGGGACGCTGGCCGGACAGGGCGCGTCCGCCACCCTCGGGTTCACCGTGAGCGACACCGCGTTGCGGCTGCTCGGGGCGCGGGACCTGGGCCTGGGAGACGTGTTGTCGCTCGCCCCGGACGGCGGGGCGGCGCTGCTCACCGCGGAGGCCGACGGGCTGTTGTGGGCGGGGGTCCGCGCCGACGGGCGGCCGGCTCAGGTGCCGACCGACGGGTGGTCCGGGACGGTGCGGCTCGCGGCCACCTCGCCCGCGGGTGAGGTCGCGTCCACCGAGGTCGAGGCCGACCCGTCGCTGGAGGTGGCGGTCGAGGTCGTGCCGGACGGTGACGGGGCCACGCTGCGCGCGTCGGTCCGGACCGCGACCGGGGCGCCGGTGGCCGCGAACGTGGCGTTCACCGCGTGGGACACCCGGCTCGCGGCCGCGGTGGGCGGCCCGCAGGGCCTCGGCGACTGGTGGGGCGCCGAGCTCGCCGCGGCGGCGGGCGGGGTGGGGCGCGCGCTGTTCGACGCGGCGTTCGGGACCCCGATCGCGCCGGCGCTGCTCGCGGAGGTGCAG
>JBEBJC010000042.1:0-18309 GCA_040080105.1 Myxococcota bacterium | reverse complement strand
CGGCGACCTGTTCGAAGGCCTCGCGATCTTCAATCTGCTGCGCGCTCACAAGCAGAAGGTCACGGTTCAGGTCATGGGCTGGGCGGCCTCGGCCGCGTGCTGGCCACCGCGGGCGTCCTCAGGCGGGGCCCCAGCCCCCGCCACCACCCTCGGTGTCGACGGCGATCTCGATCGCCGGGGTGGCCGGTTCTCGCGAGCAGAAGTGGCCTGGTTCTGGCGAGCGTCCAAGGGTTGGACCTATGGTGCGCGTCGGCCTCCGGTCATCCGAGCCATTCCTTCCAGCGTTCCCGGAAGGTAAAGACCGCTTCTTCGATCGTCGCGCGTTCCCGCGTAGCACTGGGGGGAATGACGTACATCCAGCGGTTCTTCCGCCTGATCGGCTCCAGCGTCGATGCCGCACCAAGTTGCGTGTTGATGCTCTCAGCGATCCTGGCGGCCACGTCGGGCTCCCGTCGGGCGTGCTGGAACACGATCACCGTCCTGGCGCCGTTCTCCCACCAGCACTTCAGCTCCCTCCAGAGCACGTGCCTCCGATTCCCACATCCAGGTTGGACGCCGTTGTCCGGGTCGAGGAAAACAGCGGGGCACCCCGCGAGCGCCGTGCGTGCCTGCTGGTGCCACGCCTTGCGCTTGCTCTTTGGGGGGACGGGCACGTTGAAGAACTTCGCGTCGCCCAGCAGGCCGCTTCCCTGGAGATCGGCGACCGTCCGTCGGGGCGCTGCGCGCAGCTCTGAGAGTCTGTCGAGGAGCACCTGGTCGGGCGGCGTCGGAGATTCCCGTGGCTTGGGCGTGGCCATATACCAGTTCACGCCGAGCGGGTTGACCGCGTCGCCACAGAGCTGAACCAGGTGCCGCAGGAGCCCGAGCTTCAGGATGTCGCCGTCGTCACCTACCCACTGGTTCTGCATGGTGATGATGATTGCACACCAGGTGGCGATCTCGCGAGGTTCCACCCAATCAAGTCCTTCGCCGGTCGACGGGCTGGCAGGTTCGTCGGCTCCCACGAAGAAAACGGGACGCGGGGCGTGTGGAAGTGCAGGTCCGAGACCAAGCCGCAAAAGCGCGCTCGGCGACGTCCGCAAGCAGCTCGCGGCCTTCAGATCAGAGGGGGCGGAGGAAGTCGCTCATGACCTCTTCGATGATCCGAGCGCGCTGCCCACCGTCGAGGTGCCGCTGATCATCGTCCTCGATGCCTCGGTTGAAGACGCGCTCGACTCCGTCGATCACCGCCTTAAACGCGTCGCCGATCCGGTCGAGAGCTCGCACCGTCGCGTGGGCGGCCCGATCCGCCTCGTCCATGATGTCGGAGGACGCCATGCCGTTGAAGGCGATCGTGACGTCGTTCAATGCGCTCCGCGCAGCATCGGCGTCGTGCGCCGATCGGGCTGCAGCCCAGGCCGTCATCGAACTGCGCCATCGCCGCTCCGCCTCGGCGTATTGGCCCACTCGGCACCTCCGACACCATCATCTCACGATCGATGCACCGGCGGGCGATTGGCCCCGGGGGAATCGCGAGGAGAGGTTCATCGCGTCTCGCTTGAGTTCGCGCTCCGATGGGGAACCGGTGCGTCGGTTCGAAACGTGGACAGGTCAGCGTTCAGCGCGACGACCGCGGGCACGCGGCTACTTCTACGCGGGATACCCGCATGCGCCTCGCCGTGAACCAGCTGGTCCTCGCTGCGCACGCAGTGTCCGTCGGGGCGCGCGAGTACGTCGGCGACGCCGATCCCGGTCCTGGGCTACATGGACGACGCGGCGGTCATGCCTGGGCCGTCGCCGAGCTCGGCAGCGCGCTCAACCGCTACCGCTGATCCCCGACGGGGGCCTGCTCACCCGTCCGCAGCCCGGTAGGGTTGGGGCGGCGAACAGGACACCCGCCCGAGGGTGCCAGGTCGTGCCGTCTTGAAGGCGAGCGGCCCGGCGCAGCGCGGCTTCGGCGACGCCGCACTTATCGACTGCGATGAGGTCGGCGAGAAGCTGGACGGCGCCATCGATCACGCGGCTGACGGACGGCGAGGTCAGGGACCCCCGTTCGAATCGTCGCGGTGCTGGCGGATTGGAGCGGACTGGCCCGCCCGTTCGGACGGCGAATCGAATGCCACCACCCGGGCGACCAGATCCGCCGGCCTCGGACGACAATAGACCTTCTCCAGCATCATCAAGTCCGTGTGCCGCAGGATCCGCCGCGCCACGTCCTTCTCCACCCCGATCGACCACGCGATCGTCGCGAACGAGTGCCGCAGCAGGTACGGCGTCACCGTCCGGGTGATCCCCGCCGCCTCCTTGTCCTCGTGCAGCGCCTTCCGGAAGTCCTTCAGCGGCTTGCCGTTGTACAGGAAGCAGCGCCCCGTCGCCGGCTGCTCCCGCCGCTCCCACAGGGCCCGCAGCTCCCGGTACGCGAGCGGCGTCATCGGGATCCGGTCCGCCGACTCGTCGGTCTTCGTCCCCCGCACCGCGAGCGTGCGCTCCGCCCAGTTCACGTCCTGCCACTCCACCCGGACCAGCTCGCCCGGCCGCAGCCCGAGCCCCGCCCCCACCGCCCACATCGCGCGCCGGGTCGCGCCGCGGATCGCGCTCGTGTCCCGCTCGGCCGCCTCCATCAGCTTGAGCACCTCCTCGAGCGACAGCGGGTCTGACTGCTCCCGCGTCCGCTTCGTCGCGCCCTTGATCCGGAAGAACTCCGGCTTGAACGTGATGTGCCCCTGCTTCCGGGCGTGAGCGAGCAGCGCCGCGTACGCCGCGCGCCGGAGCGCCTTCGACCGCCCCGACAGGTGCGTCTGCGCCTCCTCCCAGTGGACCCAGTGCTGGTCGTTCAGGTCCCGCATCCTGGTCCAGCCGATCTCGCCGTCGAGGATCCCCTGCCCCTTGTCCTTCTGCCGCCAGTACCCGAGCTCCGCCGCCGCGGTGGAGGGCGCCACGCCGATGTCCGTACGGTTGTCCGAACGCACCGGCCAGAACACCTCGTCGAAGTACGCCGCGACGGTGAGCGCGCCGTAGTCCGACAGCGTCGAGCCGAGCTCCCCCATCCGGTCGTGGATCAGGAACTCGATCGCCAGGGCCGCGTTCCGCTCGTGCATCCGGAACACGCGGCCGTAGTCCGGCGTCCCGGCCGTGCGCTCCTCCTCCCGGTGCATCGTGTCGAGGCACGCCTGCGCGTGTGCCTCGCTCAGGTACCCCAGCGACAGCGACCGCCGTTCAGCGCCGCGCCCCGTCTCCACGAACCAGTACCGGCCCTGGGACCGAACTTTCGAACCGAGCCGCCACCGCACCTTCTCGTCGATGAGCATGGGACCTCCAGACCCCACGGTAGGGGCGTACGGACTGTCCGTACAAGAGGTGCTTCGTCGACTTCGCGAAAGTGGAGTTTAAAAGTGGTCGGGGCGACTGGATTCGAACCAGCGACCACCAGACCCCCAGTCTGGTGCGCTACCAGGCTGCGCTACGCCCCGACGTGTGCCGGTCTCCCCGCACACGCGACGTGAGTAACGCTGCGGCTCGGGGCAGGCAATGGGCCAGCCCCTTTCGGCGGGCCCTAAGCCCGCCGAACTCCGATCACTCGGCGTCGCCCCGATCGTAGGTGCCGATCTGCGCCAGCCTCACCCGCAGATCGGCCAGCCGATCGCGCGTCGCCTCGATCCGCTCCAGCACCTGGTGCAAACGGGACGCGTCGACCGCCGACGGCGCGACCCCGCCGGCGTCCACCTGGGACGGGTCGAGCAGCGCCTTGCGCGCCCCGGCGATGGTGAACCCCTCGTCGTGCAACAGGCGCCGGATCTTCAGGAACCGCGCGATGTCCGCCCGGCGATACATCCGCTGCCCGCTCTGGGAGCGCTGCGGACGCATCCGGAACTCCGACTCCCAGTACCGGAGCACGTGCGGCTCGACACCGATCAGCTCGGCCGCCTCGCCGATCCGGAAGAACAGCTTGTCGGGGAGACCGACTTCTTCTTCCGCCGCGTCGAACGACGAGCCCGACTCCTCAGGCTCGGAGCCGCTCACTCGGTGGTCCCGGTCGGGGTCGACGACAACTCCTCCGCCGTCCACAAGTGCAGGACGAACTCGTCCTCTCGCGCCTCGTCAGCGTCGCCGAGGGACTGGAGGGTGATCGCGTAAGCCCCCGGATCGGCGGAGTCCTGGCGGAGATCGTACCCGTCGTTGTCGCGCGGATCGGGCTCGCCATCCCCATCGAGGTCGGTGACCGCCTCGGACACGACCTCGACCGAGGCGCGGCCCACCAGGGCCTCGAACTCGTCGAGCACGTCGACCGTGAGGAGGTGGGAGGTGCCGATCGGCCCCGAGCCGGGGTCGACGGTGGCGCTCCCTACGACGGTGCGCCCGAGGTTCGACAGCAGATCCAACGACACGGCCTCGCCGGTGGGAGAACCCTCCGGCAAGACCTGGATCGTGAGCACCTGGTCGTCTGCGTTGAACGCGACCCAGGTGAGCTCCTCCTGGTTGCACCCAGCGAGGAGCAACACCGGCAGGAGACGCGTCACGCGCCGAGCGCGCTGCGCGCCTGCGTGACCAGCGCCTCGAACGCCGCCGGCTCGCGCACCGCGAGATCGGCCAGCATCTTGCGGTTCACCGACACCCCGGCCACCTTGAGGCCGTGGATCAGCCGGGAGTAGGACAGGCCGTGCATCCGGGACGCCGCGTTGATGCGCTGGTTCCACAGGACGCGGAACTGCCGCTTGCGCTGCTTCCGGCCGATGAACTCGCGCTTCTCGGCCTTCATCCGGGCTTCGATCGCCTGCCGGATCCGGCGGCGGCCGAGGAAGAAGCCCTTCACCCGCCGAAACAGGTTCTTCTTGCGCGTGTGCCGAATTTGTGCGCGTTTGACTCGTGCCATGGTCGACTCCTTGTGAACCGCTTCCCTGCCGCGGAGGTTCCGGGCGGTGGCGGTGGTTGAACCAGCCCCGACGCTGCGTCGGGATCAGGACCGCAGGCTCTCCGCGAAACGGAGGCCGTGCCCCGCGAGGCTATTCGCCGCGGAGCATCCGGGTGACGCGCTCGAAGTCCGTCGAGTCGACGTACCCGGTCTGCGCGAGCTCGCGCTTCGTCTGGGTCGACTTCGACGACAGGTTGTGGCGCAGGTGCGCCCGCTTGAACTTGATCAGGTTGCCGGCCTTGTTGCTCTTGAAGCGCTTGGCCGCACCGCGATGGCTCTTCATCTTCGGCATCACGAACTCCGACGCGACAGGTGTGCCCGCCGCGGACCCCGGTCTGCTAACCCGGGACGAGAGGTGCGCCAGCGCAACTACGCCGGCGGCCCCTCGCCCTCTGCTGCCCCTGCACCTTCGGCACCCTCGGCCGGCGGTTCGTCGCCGACGCCCTCTTCGTCGAGGTCGTCGTCGTCATCATCATCATCGTCGTCGTCGTCGAGATCCTCGAGCGGCGGCAGATCATCGTCCTCGCTGCGCGGACGCGGCGGCGGACGCAAGGCGCGCGCGAGCGGCGCGAGGATCATGAACATCTGGCGACCGTCCATCCGGGCGGTGGTCTCCACGGTGCACAGGTCCTCGCACTCCTTCGCCATCCGCTGACACTGCTGCACGCCGATGTCCCGGTGAGCGAGCTCGCGGCCGCGGAACCGGATCGTGATCTTCACCTTGTTCCCGTCTTCCAGGAACCGGCGGGCGTGGCGCACCTTCACGGCGATGTCGTGCTCGTCGGTCTTGGGGCGCAGCTTCACTTCCTTGAGCTGCACCTGGACCTGGTTCTTCCGAGCGACGGCGTCCTTCTTCTTCCGCTCGTACTTGAGCTTGCCGTAGTCCTGGATTCGGCACACCGGCGGACGACCCTCGGGTGCGACCTCGATCAGATCGAGCCCCCGCTCCTCGGCGAGGCGGATCGCGTCCGCGGTCATGAACTCACCGAGCTTCTTCCCTTCCTCGTCGATGACGAGGACTCGGGGCACGCCGATGCGGTAGTTGACGCGCGGTTCGTTCTTGTCGGGCTCGGGCTGGAAGCGACGGCGTGGTGTCCTTCTCAAGGTTCCTCTCTGTGACGGTGAACGAAGCGAGGTACCCGGACGGGACGGCGCCCGCAACCCGGAACTCTCGTTATCCTACCGGAGCGCGCGGTGAGCGCTCCAGCTTTCGCCGTCGGCGGGGCGCGGAGGGCGTCCGGCTCGGCGTCGGGTGAGCTCGAGGCGCCTCGGACCGGCTATCCGCAGAATCAGGCCCGAGGACCGATCGGAGGTCGAAAGGATAGGCACGAGCGGATTTGAACCGCTGACCCCCGCCGTGTCAGGGCGGTGCTCTCCCGCTGAGCTACGTGCCTTCAGCGATGACGGGCTGTTGGTAACGGTTGGCCGGCGCGGTGTCAACCGCCTGCCCACGATCGACTCAGCGCCTCGAGCACCGCGGCGGCGACCGACCCGGCGGCGGCCTGGGGGGGGACCTCCGCGCCCGACACGAGGGCGAGCGACGTCACGCCCCCGTCGGTCACCCCACACGGGACGAACCCCGAGAACCCGGCGAGGTCCACCGTCAGGTTCAACGCGAACCCGTGCATCGACACGCCCCGACGGAAGTGCATACCCACCGCGCAGATCTTGTCGCGGCCGACCCACACGCCGGGGTACCCGGCGCGGGGACCCGCAGCGACCCCACGCCCCTCGAGCCAGGTGACGATCCCTCGCTCGACCGCCTCCACGGTCCGGCGCACCCCGCTCCCGCGCCGCCCGACGTCGACCAGCAGGTACCCCACGAGCTGCCCGGGGCCGTGGTACGTCGCGAGGCCCCCGCGCTCGGTCTCGACCACCGGCAATGTGTCGACCCCGGACTGGAGCCCCCCACGCCGACCGGTTGTGATCACCGGATCGTGCTCGAGCAACCACACCACCTCGGCCGCGGTGCCCGCGAGGATCGCGTCCCGCCTGCGCCGCTGCCGATCGAGGGCGTCGAGGTAGTCCAGCCGCCCGAGCCACTCCCACCCGAGGTCACCCTCCATCGACCACCACCACCACGGTGATCCGGCCCAGCGCCCCCTCGGCCAGCGCGAGCTGCTCCCGGCCGCGGTCGTTGACCACGAGATCCCCGTCGCGGACGGCGGTGGCGACCACGAACGCCGGGTGCTCCCCCGCGATCGCCGCGCCCGGGTGGGCCGGGTCACCGACGAACAGGAACGGGGGGATCGCCACCGCCGACTCCTCCCACAGCTCGCCCCCGTACAGCACCTGGCCGTCGATCGACACCAGCCGGACGACGTACGCAGGGCGCAGGCCGGTGCCGCGAGCGTCGACCACCACGCCGCTCGGGCCGGCGCCGGGGGTGACGCCGTCGGCAGGCAGCACGCCGGGGCGCGCGATCTGGATCGCCCACGGGCGGAGCAGCTCCTGCAACGACAGCTCGGCCCTGAGATCGACCGCCCCGCCGGTGTGGTAGGTCGCCTCGGTCACCTCCCACCGGGAGATCCGCGACCGGATCGCGTCGCCGAGCTCTACGTCGGCCACGAGATCCGCGACCCGCGCGTCGGCGGTGACCCGCACCGATCCGACCGACTGCTGGTATGCGGCCTCGATCGACCGCCGCGCGAGCTGCTCGGTGGCCTCCAACATCTGCGCGCTCGCCCCGTTCGCGCCGACCGCGACCTCGAGGTCGAGCCGGGTCCAGTCGATCGACACGCCCTGCCCGAGCACCTCGACCACGTTCGAGGTCCGGTCCGCGGGCCGATCGCCCGACGCCGCGCCGCCGAACAGGTCGGCAGGGCGAGAGCCCGCGGGGCACCCGAACAACGTCAGCATCAACACAAGGCGACCACGTCGGGTCGACCGAACAACGCCGTGACCGACTCCTCCATCGCGGTCGACGGCTCGACGGGGTGCTGCGGCAGGTGAAGCTCCGCCTCGAGCCGCCCCCCCACCCGCATCACGAGCCGGCTCCGACAGCCGCCCCGCTGCGCCTGGAGCAGCTCCAAGAACCGCTCGAGCCGATCGCCCGACAAGTCGCGCGCGTCGAGCTGGAACCGCACCTCCCGGGTGGTGCGCGCCCGCAGCTCGGACAGCGGCTCGGCCGAGCTCGCGATGATCTTCGGCTCCTCCCCCGTCTCCACCTTGCCGATCACCAGCACCGGCTCCTGCTGCTCGAGCGCGCGCGCCGACCGGGCGAACGCCTCGGCGAAGAACACGCACTCGACCGACCGATCGGCGTCCTCCAGGCGAACGAACGCCATCTTGTCGTTGCGCCGGGTCCGCACGACCCGGGTGTCGACCACCAGCCCCATCACCCGCACCTCGTCGTACCCGCCGGCCAGGCGCTCCAGCTCGGACAGGGACGCGCTCGCGTACCGCTTCACGTCGCCGGTGTGAGCCTGCATCGGATGCCCCGACAAGTACAGCCCGAGCACCTCCTTCTCGTACGCCAACTTCTGCGACAGCGGCCACTCCGGGCCGTCGCCGAACCGGAACCCGCCGGCGGCGCGCGGGGTCACCGGGCGAGCCCCGAACAGCCCCATCTGGCCCGCCGCTCGATCGTCCTGCGCCTTCGACCCGAGGGTGATCGCGCCGTCGAGCCCCTCGAGCAGGGCGGCCCGGTGCACTCCGGTGAAGTCGAGCGCGCCCGCCTTCACCAGGTGCTCCCACACCCGCCGGTTCACCTTCCGGTGATCGATCCGCTCGAACAGGTCCATCGCGGTGCGGAACGTGCCCCCCGCCTTCGCCCGCGCCTCGAGGATCGCCTCGATCGCTCCGTCGCCGACGTTGCGCACCGCTGCGAGGCCGAACCGGATCGCCCCCGGTCCCGCCTCTCCGGGCCCGCGCTTCGGGACCGAGAAGAACCGCTGGGACGCGTTCAGGCACACCGGCAACACCACGATCCCGGCCCGCCGGCAATCGAGGATGTAGGTCAACACCTTGTCGGTGGCCGCCGACTCGATCGTCATCAGCGCGGCCATGAACTCGGCTCGGTACCGGGCCTTCAGCCACGCGGTCTGGTACGCGATGTACCCGTACGCCGCCGAGTGGCTCTTGTTGAACCCGTACGCGGCGAACTTCGCCATCATGTCGAAGATCTCGGCCGCGGCGGACTCCGCGATGCCGTTCGAGATCGAGCCGGAGACGAACCGGGCCCGCTGCTTCTCCATCTCGCCCGCGTCCTTCTTCCCCATCGCGCGGCGGAGCAGATCGGCTTCACCGAGGCTGTAGCCGGCGAGCACCTGCGCGATCTGCATCACCTGCTCTTGGTAGATGATCGTGCCGTAGGTGGGCCGCAAGATCGGCTCGAGCTGGGGCAGCAGGTAGGTGACCGGCACCCGCCCGTGCTTGCGCTCGACATAGTCGTCGACCATCCCGGACTGCAGGGGCCCCGGGCGGTACAGCGCCACCAGCGCGACCATGTCGTCCATACACGACGGCTTGAGGCGAGTGAGCAGCTCCCGCATCCCGCTCGACTCGAGCTGGAACACGCCGAGGGCGTCGCCCTCCTGCAGCAGCGCGTACGCGACCTCGTCGTCCTCGGGGATGGCGCTCATGTCGATTCGGACGTCGTGGTTCTGCGCCACGAACACCACGGTGTCGCGGATCTGGTCCAGCGTCTTGAGCCCGAGGAAGTCGAACTTGATGAGGCCGACGCTCTCGGCGCTCTTCATGTCGTACTGCACGACCGGCCCGCCGCCGGGCTCGTCGCGGTACATCGGCGCGTACTCGACGAGCGGTCGGTCGGCGATCACCACCCCGGCCGCGTGCACCCCGGTCTGGCGGTAGGTTCCCTCGATCTGCTGCGCCAACGCGAGCACCCGCCGGACCTTGGGGTCGCCGTCGCGCAGATCGCGCAGGCGGGGCTCCTGCTCGATCGCCTCGGACAGCTTGATCCCGAGCTGCTCGGGCACGAGCTTCGCGATCCGGTCGGCCTCCTGGAAGTTGAGGTCCAGCACCCGCGCCACGTCGCGCACCGCGGCCTTCGCCTTCAGCGCGCCGTAGGTGATGATCTGGCTCACCAGCGGCTCACCGTACTTCGACCGAACGTGGGCGATCGCCTCCTCGCGCCGGTCCTGGCAGAAGTCGACGTCGATGTCGGGCATGCTCACGCGCTCGGGGTTCAAGAACCGCTCGAACAGCAGCCCGTACCGGATCGGGTCGATGTCGGTGATCCGCATCGCCCACGCGACCAGCGATCCGGCCGCGGACCCTCGGCCCGGGCCGACGGGGATGCCGTTGTCCTTCGACCAGTTGATGAACTCGGCGACGATGAGAAGATAGGCGGGAAAACCCATCTTCTCGATCATCTTCAGCTCGGACTCGAGCCGCTCGCGGTACTCCGGGTAGAGCTCGGGCGCGATCCGCCGCAGCCTCAGCTCGAGCCCGCCTCGGGCGTACCACTCGAAGTACCCGTCGATGTTCCCCGCCCCCTCCGGCCGCGGCGGGATCTGCACCACCGGGTCGGGGAGTCCGAAGTCGCGCGGCGGCGGGAACGCAGCGTAGAAGTACGCCCAGTTCGCGTCGGTGTCGGGCTTCACCTCCCCCGCCGGCGCGTCGTCGGGCGGGGTGGTCGCGGGGAAGTGGTACACCCCGAGCTCGAACTTGAACTTGCACCGTTCGGCGATCTCGGCCGTGCGGTCGAGCGCGGCGCCATCCTCGGGGAACAGCTCGCGCATCTCCGCTTCGGACTTCAGGTACGCCTGATCGGTCGGGCACGACAGCCGCGACGGATCCCCGAGGCTCGACCCGGTCGCGATCGCGTTGAGCAGCTCGTGCACCGGCGCGTCCTCCGGCACGAGGTAGTGCACGGCGTTGGTGACGACCAACGGGACCCCCTCGGAGGCCGCGAGCTCGCGCACGACCGCGTTGACTTCCTCCTGGCCGGGCAGGCCCAGGTCCTGCACCTCGAGGAACAGCCGCTCGGGGCCGACCCACTCGAGCAGCTGCGCGAACCGCTGCCGCGCCAAGTCGGGATCGCCCTTCGCGGCGGCGCGACCCACGACCCCCTTCATCCCCGACGTGAGGAACAACAGGCCGTCTCGGTGGCGCGCGAGGCGCTCGCCGTCGACCCGCGGCTTGTACGCCATCCCGTCGAAGATGCCGTCGGTCACGAGGCGACACAGGTTGCGGTACCCGCCGGCGTCCTCGACCAACACGACGAGCTGGTACCCGCCCTCCTCCCGGGCCGGATCGGCGTACGCGATCCCCTCGGGTTGGACGTGGAGCTCCGCGCCGAGCACCGACCGGATCCCCGCGGACTTACACGCCTTGTAGAACGCCACCGCCCCGTACAGGTTGGCGGTGTCGGTCAGGGCGAGCGCGCCCATCTCGAGCTTCGCGGCCCGCTTCGCCAACGCTTCGACCGTGGCGGTGCCGTCGAGGATCGAGAACTGCGAGTGGACATGAAGGTGTGCGAACGCCATGACGCCCCCGTACCGCGCGACCCGGACAGGATTTGTCCGCCGACGTTCTGCGGCGCCTCAGCGCCCTTGGACCGTCACCACGATCCGCCGCGACCGCGGCGCGCTCCGGTGCTCGAACAGGTACACCGCCTGCCAGGTGCCGAGCGCCAGCCGCCCGCCCTCGATCGGGATCGTGGTCGACGTGGCGGTGATCGCCGATCGGATGTGCGCGCTCATGTCGTCGGGGCCCTCGTCGACGTGGCGGTGCCTGGGATCGCCGTCCTGCGCGGCGCGGCCGAACCAGTCGAGAAGGTCGCTCAGCACGTCGGGGTCGGCGTTCTCCTGGATCACCAGCGAAGCCGAGGTGTGCTGGACGAACAGGTGGCACAGCCCGACCTCGACCCCCCCTCGGCGGACGACCTCCGCGACCCGCGCGGTCACGTCGACCAGGCTCTTGCCCGAGGTCTCGATCGTGACGGTCTGCTGCAGCCAGATCACGGCGCCCTCAGGATCCAGTCTTCGACCACCACCCGGTACAGCTCGGGCTCGACTTCGATCGCCTCCGCGTGGTCCACCCCGGCGGGCCGCCACAGCGACTTCGGGGACGGGGCCGCCTCGTACAGCGCCTCGACGTGGTCGGGCGGGATGAAGTCGTCGTCGCGGCCATGGATCAACAGCACCGGATCCTGCATCTCACCGATCCACGCCACGTTGTCGTAGATCGGGTCCTCGATGAACCAGCCGAGCGGCAGGTCGAGCCCGGACGAGTCGTCCAGGACGGCGTCGGCCGACGCGAACATCGAGTCGAGCACCACGACCTTCGCGCCGACCTCGGCGTTGGCGTGGACCGCGACCGCCGATCCGAGGGACACCGTGAGCCACGGCACCTTCTCCGGCACCACGCCGGCGATCGACGACACGTACTCGGCCGCAGCGACCCCATCGAGGTTCAACACGTCCGCGTCCGGGACCCCTTCGGATCGCCCGAACCCGCGGTAGTCGACCGCGAACACGTCGTACGTGCCCCAGCTCCAGTAGTACTCGACGTAGTTCGCGTAGGTGTCGATGTTGCCCGTGTTCCCGTGCAGGAACAACAGCGGGGGCGACGCGACCGGTTGGTGGGCCCAGACCCCGTACAGCAGCGTCCCGTCGAGCGACTCGAACGTGACCTCCTCCACCAGGTGGGGAGGCACCTCCCCGAAGTCGAGCGCGTACGCGTCGACCTGGGTGGCGTTGAACACGAACGGATCGAACGTCATACAGGCGGACAGCCAGAGGATCATGGTTCGAACCCGTGTCCGAGCGTGATGGTGGCCCCGAGCTGCACCGAGAGGGCTCCGTGGCGCGCCGGGCCGATCCAATCGACGAACGACGGCACGTTTCGCCGGGTGAACGCCGGCCAGCCGAGCTCGGCCTGCCAGCCGACGCGGCCGGTGTTCCACACCCCGCCCACCACCGGCGAAAGGTAGGTGTGGTGCTCCGGGAACGGCTGGTCGAACAGGCGCAGGCCGACGTAGGGGTGGTGCTGGCGGCGCCCCACGTCCCACGAGGCCACCGCGCCGGCGTCGAGGAACACCCGGGCGCCGAACGGCGGGTCGCCGGCGACGTTGTCGCCCATGAACACCAACACGGTCTGGTCGACCATCAGCCTGGGCCACGGGCCGCGCGGCGGGACGACCTCCACGTCGACCCCGAGCTCGGCGCCGAACACGCCCATCAGCACGAGGTTCGTGAGCTGGACGCCGCCGTGGGCCGACGTGCGGTCGGTCAGCCCCCTGCGGTAGCCCACCGAGACCAGCGGCAGCGGCACGGGCGCGCCGTCGAATGACAACACGGGCCCGCCGACCGAGCTCGTGACCGCGCCCACGCCGGCGCCCATCGGCGCGACCGCCCGGCTCGCCCCGCAGCCGGCGAGCATCGTCAGCAGGGCCAACCCGCAGGACCGCGTCCGTAGACCAGTGAGTCTCATCGGCACGCAGCTTAGCCCGCGGCCCCGAATGTGCCCGGCCGATCAGCTCGTACAGTCGCGCGAGCTCGCGACCACCGACTCGAGCTGCTGATCGTGGGCGATCCACCGCTCGATCACCTCCTGTGGGACACGCTCCTCGGTCAGCACCGTGCGCAGCACCGCGAGCCGCCGCGCGAACTGCCCCCGGTGGATCCGCAGCGGCTCGTGGATCATCCCCAAGGAGCGCCCGGTGTACGTCGCCGGTCCGCCGAGGACCCCGGTGGCGTGCTCCACCTCGTGGAACGCGATCCGGTCGAGGTCCTTGCCGGCGAACTGAAACCCGATCACGAAGTCGGCGGCCATGCGGTCGACGAACGCGCGGATCAGCTGCCGCACGCGCTCCTCACCCCCGATCCGCTCGAGATCGGTCACGGCCCCTCCGGCTTCGCCTGGTGGTTGAACTTCGACAGATCCGGGAACGCCGGTCGGTCGACGTCGAACCGGTACCGCATCACCTGCCAGGTCCCCATCACCCGCTTGACGTACCCGCGGGTCTCCTCGTACGGGATCCGCTCCACGTACTCGTCGGTCGGGGGGTTGCCGTCTTCGCTGACCCACTTGTTCACGTTGTGAGCGCCGCCGTTGTACGCGGCCAACGCGAGGTACGGGCTGCCGGTGAGCTGGCGGTGCATCGCGTCGAGGTACTTCGCCCCGATCGGGAGGTTGGTGTCGGGCTCGAACAGTTCGCTGTTCGTGACCTTCATCCCGAGCCACCCCGCGGTCTGTTGCGCGGTGGCGGGCATCAGCTGCGACAGGCCGTACGCGCCGGCGAACGAGACGATCTTCCGATCGAAGCTCGACTCCTCCCGCACCAGCGCATGGAACAGGCGGGGTTCGTACACGTAGGTCGGCTTCACCGAGCGCTGCACGCCCTCCCAGTACCGATCGGGGTACGCGACCCGGAGCAGCTCGGCCTCCCGCGGCCCGAGGGTGCCGAACGGACGCGACCCCAGCCACTTCCGCAGCTCGTCGTGTGCGGCGATCCAGTCGCCGCTGGCGATCCGGAGCTCGGACAGCCACCCGCGCTCGTCCGGGGTGAGCTCGCCGACCTCGGAGGCGCGGATCTCGGCCATCGCCTCGTTCGCCAGCCCGAGCCGCATCAACGCGACGCCATCGCGCATCCGCGGATCCTTGGCCAGGTCGAGCCGGACCACCCACCCGGGATCTCCACCTCCCGGCTGGTGTTCGGGCGGACGCACCTGCAGCGCCGCCGCCACGTCGGGCGCGACCTCGGCCAGGCGCGACCACGCCAGGATCGCGTAGAACGAGTGCGGCAGCTCGGTGCACAGCGCCTTCCACTCGGCCACCGCGTCGGCGACAGCCGACGGATCGGCGCTCCGGCGCGACGGGGTCGCGGCATCCCCGTACAGCCGCCACCGCGCGGCCCAGTACCGGCCGGCCTGAACCGACACCTGATCGCCGGCGAGCGGCAACGCGCCGAGCTTCTTCGCGGTCGCCCTCGCAGCTGCGGCGTCACCGCCGCTGTACTGCGACATCGACAACCGGAGCAGGGCCTCGGGCACCGTGTCGCCGGCCGGGTAAGTCGCCAGCGACTCCTCCCACCACCTCCGCGCGTCGTCGGTGCGGCCGGCCTCGAACAGCGCGATTCCTCCGCGGGTCAACGCGTCGTCGGCCATCGAGTGGTCGGGGTACAGGTCGACGATCTGGCGGTACGCCGCGGCCGAGCCCTCGTAGTTCTTCCGGCGGTACAGCGCGGTGCCGAGCAGGTACAGTCCGCGGGGCCCGTAGTCGACCTCGGCCCCCTTGCACGACGGCCCGATGTCTGCGAGCGCGGCGGCGGCGTCGCTCACCGCGTTCCGCTTGTACAGGCTCCGGCCCTCGACGAACTGCAGCCGGCACGCGTCGAGGGACGGCGGGCCCGAGGCGCGGTCGGCGAACGGCTGCACCTCGGACAGCGCGGACACGTAGTCGCCCGCCTCCATCCACCGCTCGGCCCGCTTCGCGTGCTGCTCCCACGTGGCCGGGGTGGCGGACTTCGCGAGCTCGGTCGTGGCGACCCGGTCGGGCTCGGACCCCGGGTACTCGGTCCAGATCCGCCGCAGCAGAGGGGCGGCCTCGGGGGAACCGAGCCCGCGCAGCTGGGCCAGGCGCAGCAGGATCTCGGCTTGGCCGGGCGTCGGGTCGGGTCGCCCCTCGAGCGGCTCGAGCTCGGCCCGCGCGTCCTGGGTGCGCCCGAGCGCCGTCAGCGCGTCGGCCGCCCGCATCCGGGCCCGGGCGGCGACGATCGACTCCGAGTCGACCTTCTCCAGCCACTCCACCGCCTCGAGCGGCTTGCCGGCGCCGAGCAGGAGCTCGCCCCGCACCAGGTACAGGTACGGCCGCGGCACGTTCACCGCCCCGTCGAGCAGCGGCAGGACGTCGGCCGCCGACTCGGGGTGGTCGCCATGGATCGCGGCCCATCCGACCAGGAACGCCCAGTCGGACTTCTGCGCCCCCGGCAGCGCGTCGAGGCTCATCGCGCGCAGCGCGACCCCAGCGGTGGTCCAGTCCCCGGCGCGCGCCGCGTCGGTCACGCCCTCCGGCAGCGACAGCACCGTGCCGCGCAGCGGCGCCCCGACGGTGAACGTGGCGCTCGCCGTTTCCGGCGCTGCGCGCGAGGTGACCGCCACCGCCGACGCGACCACCGCCGCGAGACCCCACACCGCCCACCGAGCTCTGTTCATTCCGCACTCCGCTGCGACCATAGCGCATCGATGCTCACCGCAGGGCCGCGAGCGCCTCCGCCACCGAATCGGCGGGGATCCGCACCGCGGCGTCGGCGGCGGTGTCGTGCGCGGACCGATACCCGTCGGCGCCCGCCGGGCCGATCTCGACCACCCACTTCCGGTCCCCTTCGGCCATCGCCACCGTGAGCTCGACCGACGCCGGCATCGGCGGGGGCTCGGGCCGGATCGACGCCCGCACCGACGCGAGCGCCGACACCCAGGTGTAGGTCGCCGCCTCGTCCCCGGCGTCGGACGACCACGAGGCCCCGTTCCGGCGCGCGACGAGCGACTCGCCGCCGGAGGACACGGTGACCGTGTCGGTCTGGTCGATCCGGATCCCGAACAACAGCTCGAGCCCCACGTCGGACGGGCCTCGCCCGAGCTGGGCGAGCGCCTCCGGCCACACGGTGCCCGAGCGCCCGTCGGACGACGCGACCCACGCGCCGTCCGGCCCGGGCGCGCGCGACTCGAACCCGACGGTGTCCCCGTCGGCGAGCGTGATCGACACGGTGTGGCTCACCGGCTCCGGCGGGGCCTCGGCCGGTGGGCCGAGCTGGTCGAACCGCAGGCCGTGCAACCCGACCACCAGGTCGTCGATCCGATCCGGGTCGGCCCGGCCGAACCCGTCCGATACCCAGTCGAGACCTTGCCCGTGGAGGTTCAGCGTCCCGTCTGGGCCGACGATCCGCACCCCTCTGACGTCGCCCGGCTGGAACCGCAGCACGTGCCGGTCGCGGAACCGCCCGACCTCCGCCTGCAGCGGCCGGTTCAGGTCGCCGTTCACCGCGACCACGCCGCCGCCTGCGTCGCGCGCATAGGTGCGGAACCCGACCGGCGACTCGAGCCCCACCACGAGCGAACGCTCCTCGCCGTCGGCGGTGGTCCACGCGACGGTCGCGCTCGGCGGGTCCCCGAGGCCGAACTGCGCGGGATCGGTCACCCCTTCGACCGGGATCCCCTTCTTCACCTGAGCGAGGGTGTCGAGCAGATCGCGCACCTGGTCGCCGTCGGCGAGGTCCTCGGGATCGAGGACGAACCACTCCTCGCCTCGCTTCTCGAGCCGCAGCGTGCCGGACGCGCGGGTGACCACCACCGCCTTCACCGTGGCCGCGTCGACCGACCACACCTCGGCGGTGGCCTCCGCGTCTGCGTCGGTGGGCGGATTGCCTCCGAGGTACAACCACGTCGACGCGGCGATCAGCAGCGCCGACAACACGAGCAGCAGGCGGGACTGGGACCGATCCACGGTTCAGGCCTCGCCCGACGCCTCGACGAGCTTCCCGATCACGACCTGGGCCGCCTGCAGCACCCGACCGTTGACCGTGTAGCCGGCCGTGTGGACCACCAGCACCTTGCCGTCTTGCTCGGGATCGGTGACCGGCTGGACCGCCAGCGCCTCGTGCAGGCGGGGATCGAACGGGGCCCCCTCCCCGGGGACATCGCTCAGGCCGAGCTTGTGCAGGGCGTCCATGAACTGCGACTGCACCATCTGCAGGCCCTGCAACAGGCCGCCGAGATCGTGCGACGAGGCGCCGAGCGAGCGCTTCAGGTTCATCACCGGATCGAAGAACGCGCGGACCTGGTCGAGCGCTTGGAGCTCGGAGTCCTGCTTCGCGCGGGCCTCCATCCGCTCCTTGAACGTCTTCATCTCGGCCTGCAGCTCGGTGTACGCCTTCGACACCGCCCGCAGGCGCGCGGTGGCTTGCTCCAGATCTCGCTTCGCCGCCTCCGCCGCCTCGCGCAGCGCCACTTCGGCCGACGGGGCCTCCGACTCCGCGCTCGGCCCCGTCCCGCTCGACTCCGCTGCACCCGACGCAGCCTCCTGCTCGTTCGGCGGGTGTGCGGCAGACCCCGTCGGACGCGGCTCGACCGCCTCGTCGTCGCCCACCTTCATCTCACCCTCCCGTCGCCCCCGACACTAACCACGAACGGGCGCGCGACAACTCCGCAGGACGGAGTCCGAGGACCAACGAGGCTCACCCGGCGCTGTCGTCGAGCGAAGGGTTCAACCGCGCGAACGCTTCGATCAGCCGCCGCGACTCCGGGTCGAGCTCGCGCGGCACCACGATCCGCGTCACCGCGTACCAGTCGGTGGGCGACCCATCGGCGCCCGCAGGCCCACGCGCCTTCAGCCGCAGGCGGACCCCGCTCGACGTCCCCGGCGGGATGGTGAGCCGGACCCGACCTTGGGGCGTGTCCAGCGCCACCCGCCCCCCGAGCAGCGCCTCGACGATCGACAGGTCCACCGTCCCCTCC
>JBEBJC010000813.1:0-4196 GCA_040080105.1 Myxococcota bacterium | reverse complement strand
GTTGTACCTCGATCGGACCTTCGTGGCGCCCGCAGCGTCGGCCGCGTTGCCCGCCGCGCCGTCCGGGTGTCGGTAGCGGGTTACCGGGCGGGGATGCTCTCGCTCTCGCTGTCGCTCGCGTGTGCCCCCTCGAACCCGACCGTTCCTCCCCCGGTGGTCTCCTCCACCGCGTGGGACCCCGACGCGCCGCTCGCCGACCGGTGCTTCGACGGGATCGGCGACGGCAGCGTCCCCCAGTACGACGCGTTCGGGCCGGTGGTCCCGCGCGACTGCATGGGCACCGACCACCAGGACATCACCGCGCTCGACCGTTTGGTGTTCGTGGGTGACTCGGTCACCGCCGGCACGCCGCCCACCCCCGCGAGCGGGGTGTACCGCGCGCTGTTGTCCGAGTCGCTCGGCGACGTGTTCGGCACGCTCGAGGTCGCCGACTGCTCGCGGTGGGGGGCCCGGGCCGACGATCTGGTGCGCGACGACGATCAGCTGGTGGAGTGCCTCGGGACCGGGGTCGACCCGCGGGCGACCCTGGTGGTGTTCACGATCGGTGGCAACGACCTGATGGCGATCTCGGAGCGGCTGATGGACGGCGCGTCGTCCGAGGAGGTCCAGCCCGAGATCGACGAGGTGATCGCCACGTTCGCCGGCGCCCTGGATTGGTTGGTCGACGCGCGCGCCCGGTTCCCGAGCGGGCTGTACGTGGTGTTCGGCGACGTGTACGAGTACACCGACGGCACGGGCGACCTGGCGTCGTGCCCGGCGGCCGAGCTGCTCGGGTTCGCCGGCGAGGTCCCCGAGGCGCGGGCGGCGGCGATCCAGGTGAACGAGGCCTGGGTCCGCCTGGCGACCGAGCGCGGGTTCGACGTGGCGTTCCTGCTCGAGTGGTTCTGCGGGCACGGGTTCTACGCCGACGACCCGACGAACGAGTGTTGGCGCGGCCCAGGGACCGAACGGTGGTTCGACGACTCGTGTATCCACCCGAACCCGGCGGGACACGCGCAGATCGCCGAGATGTTCCACACGATCGTCACCCGCTGACCCACCGCACCCGCGCGCCGTCGATCGCGGCGCGCCCGGTGTCCGCGAGGTGGTCCACCCCGCGATCCATCACCTCGAGCACCCCTGCGCCCATCCGCGCATACCCGAGCGCCCGGGCGGCCTCGCGGCACAGCTCGTCGCGGTCGATCGCCAGCGCCCGCCGCAGAACCGACTGCGCCGCGTTCGCCGCCTCCTCCGGACAGATCTGCTCGGCGGGTCGCGCCGACTTACCGGCCGGGGGCACGCGGTACTTCTGCCAGGTCGCCGGGTCGAGATCCGCCGGCCAGTAGAACAACCCGCGCACCACCGGACGGTGGGTCGTCACGATCAGGTTCGCCGCGTCGAGCACGCGGGCGCGCAACCGCTCGGTCACCCGCCCCACCGACCACCGCCACGCCACCCGCCGCGCGAGCTCGTCGCGGTGGATCGGTCCCTCCGCCTGGACCAGGTGGTACAGCAACGTCGCGATGTCGGCGTCGGCCTCCCGCCGCTCGAACTCGTCTCGCGCGCGGTCCGGGTGCACCACCATCTGCGCGTACTCCACCCGGTCGTCGCGCACCGGGGCCGGCGGCGGCACGGCGGGTGGCGGAGCGGAGACACCCTCGGTCGCTCGAGCACGCGGCGGCGGATCGGCCTCGATCGCTCGCATCAGCCGTTCGATCTCCCCCGCCGGGTCGTGCCACCAATCGGTGGACCACACCCTGAGCAAGCGCCACCCGAGGTCCTCCAGCACCTGTTGGCGGAGCCGGTCCCGGTCGCGGGCGCACCGCGCCGAGTGGTACGTCGCCCCGTCGCACTCGATCCCCACCCGATACCGCCCTGGCCGGTCCCGGTCGGGGATCGCGAGGTCGATCCGGTACCCCGAGCAGCCAACTTGCCGGTGCACCTCGTACCCGAACCGTTGCAGCGCCCGCTCGACCTCGAGCTCGAACGGCGAGTCTGCCTCGGCCTGTGGGTCTCGCACCACGGCCTCGTCGATCGCGCGGACCCCGCGGGCCGCGTAGTCGAGGAACGTGCGGAGGTGCCGCACTCCGACCGACGCCGACGCCCCGATCCGATCGGGCTCGAGGGTCGAGAACACCACCAACAGCTCGCGCGCGCGGGTGATCGCGACGTTGAGCCGACGCTCTCCTTGCGGCCGGTTCAGCGGGCCGAAGTTCATCGTCACCCGACCGGCCCGGTCGGGGCCGTAGCCGATCGAGAACAACATCACGTCTCGCTCGTCGCCCTGGACGTTCTCGAGGTTCTTCACGAACAGCGGCTCGGGGACCGCCGCGCCGAAGAACCGGTCGATGCCCGGGTCCTTCCGCTCGACGTCGAGCAGGTCCTCGATCAGGCGCTGCTGCGGGATGCTGAACGTCACCACACCGATCGATCCGGTGGCCCCTGGGCGGCGCAGGCGCTCGACGATCTCGGCGACCACCGCTCGCGCCTCCGCCTCGTTGGTGCGCGCCCCGCCGCGGTCGTAGAACCCCGGCACGTGTCGCCACTTCACCCCGAGCTCGGCGACCTCGGCCGCAGCCGACGGGAAGGTGAGCAACGACCCGTCGTAGTAGTGGTGATTGCTGAACGTGATCAGCGACTCGTGCCGGCTACGGTAGTGCCACCGCAGCGTGTGGTTCGGCAGGCCCGCCACCACACATTGGTCGAGGATGCTCTCGAGGTCCGGCTCGGCCAGCGAGTCGAGCTCGTCTTCGTCCTCCCCGGTGCTGTCGAAGAAGCTCGTGGGCGGGAGCTGCTTCGAGTCGCCCACCACCACCACCTGCTGGCCGCGGGCGATGGCCCCCACCGCATCCCACGGCGGGATCTGCGACGCCTCGTCGAACACGACCAGGTCGAACGCGGCGAGCGCCGGGTCGAGGTACTGCGCGACCGACAGCGGGCTCATCAGCACACACGGCTTGAGCCGCCCGAGGGCGGTCGGGATCCGGGAGAACAGCTGGCGCGCCGGGGTGTGGCGCCCGCGCTTCTTCAGCTCGGCCCGCACCACCGCCATCTCCCCGGGGGCCTCGGGATCGGGCAGCCGCGAGGCGACCCGCGCGACCACCTCTGCCCGCGCGAGCTTCAGCGCAGAACGGTCGAGCGCGCGGAACCGCTCGATCCGCTCCTGGTGGTCGGCGCCGCGGAACCGCGCCAGCTCGGGGTGCTCGGCTCCGAGCCGCTCCAGCCAGCGCTCGCGGACCGACCGATCGGCCGCGCGCCGGATCTGGTCGACTGCGACCTTGCCGCGCTCGAACCCGGCAACGACCGACCCGAGCCCGGCGTCGACCGCACGCGCGCGGGCCCGCAGCCACGCCGACCACCGTCGCAGGCCCGGGAGGTCGGCTCGCCACCGGTCGACCCGCGCGACCACCGCGCGCAGGTCCCCCTCGGGGCCGAAACAGGGGTCGGGATCGAGCAGCAGCGCGCGCGACACCTCGTCGAGGGCCTCGGCGTACGCGGCGTGGGTCCGGGCGAACGGCTCGAGGACCCCGCGGGCTTCCCGGTCGAGCCCATCGACCGCGAGGCGAACCACCCTCGTACGCACCGGGTCGGGTACCCACAGCAACTGCTCTCGGAGCTGGCCTACCCACGACACCACCGCTGCGGCTCGGTCCCAGTCGGTGTCGGAGCCGCGCCAGGCCGCGCCCAGTCTCCGCCCGACAGACTCGTCGAGCCGAGGGGTGTGGTCGCGGGCCAGCCGCGCCCGCTCGAGGTCGGCGAGCACGTCGGCGCTCGGGGGGACCCGCCCGCGGGCGGCGGTGGCGAGGGCGCGCCGGGCCGGCCACAGGAACAGGAACCCGAACCACGACCCGACCCATCGCCGGAACGTGTCCGCCAGCGCGTCGAGCGGTAACGCGTGCAGCGCGTCGGTCCACCTCGGCTCGAGGGCCTCCAGCGCCGCCCGCCGGGTGACCCCATCCCGAATCGCCGCCGACAGCTGGCCCTCGAGATCGGACCACCCGGGGTCGGAGATCAAACCCTCCGGCGGGCGCGGGCTCTCGAGCAGCAGGGTAGCGATCCGCGCCAGCACGCGCAGGTGGTCGCGGGTGGGCGCACCGGCACCGGCGCCCAACAGCTCGAACGCGGGCGACCACGACTCGATCAACGCCTGAGCGTGGTACGACGCCCCGTCCACCCCCGACCGCACCTCCTGCGGGTCCCACACCTCGCGCCCGACC
>JBEBJC010000812.1:0-4200 GCA_040080105.1 Myxococcota bacterium | reverse complement strand
CGCGTCGAGAGCGCGTACCTCGCCACGCTCACTCCTGAGGACCAGGCGCTCGCGAACGCCGGCAACAGCCTCTCGCCCGAAGCAGCTGCCGTGCTCGCGGCCACCGGCGTCGGCGCCGACGCGTTGTGGGTGTCCGCCGACCCGGAGCGGCGGTGCGGGCCGTACCGGTGGCTGTACCCCGGCGACGAGCTGCGCCTCGCGGTGCCGCCCGAGGTGGGGGCCACCGCCGCCGCGTTGACGGTCGCGGTGGTCAGCGACGGGATGCCGCGGCTGTCGATCGGGGTCGCGCAGGGCGGCGAGCTGGTGGTGGACCTCCCGTGGATCCCGGGCGCGAACGTCGCGTCGTTCCTGCGCCCGGTGGAGGCGCTCCCTCCCAACGCCGAGATCGTGGTGCGGAACGACGCCGATCGGCGGCTGGTGCTGATCACGGAGGTGGCGCTCCGCCCGGCCGAACCGTGATAGCACAGGTCTCGGAGCGCCCATGTTCGCCCTGTTCCTCGCGGGATGTACCGGGTTCGGCCCGGCCGACGGCACGCAGACGTTCGACGACGCGAACGGACCGGACCTGACGCTGCTGCAGGACGCGGACGCGGACACCGACGTCGACACCGACTCGGACACCGACACCGACACCGACGCCGACTCCGACGCAGACGCCGATTCGGACGCAGACGCCGACTCGGACGCAGACGCAGACTCGGACGCAGACGCCGACTCCGACGCAGACGCCGACTCCGACGCAGACGCCGACTCGGACGCCGACACCGACCCGGTGCTCGGGGTGGCCGACCTCACCGCTGGCGACCTCGTGATCACCGAGCTGATGCGTGACCCGGTCGACCTGGTGGACGACGCGGGCGAGTGGATCGAGCTGTACAACGACACCGCGTCCGCGATCGATCTCGACGGCCTGGTGGTGCGGGACGACGGGATCGACGCGTTCACCGTCGCGGGCTCGCTGGTGGTCACCGGCGGAGGCCGGGTGGTGCTCGGCCGGAGCCTGTCGGCGGCCGATGGAGCCGTCGACTACGACTTCGGCGCCGGGCTCGCCCTGGCGAACGGCGCCGACGAGCTCGTGCTCGAGGCGCCGGCCGGGGTGATCGACGAGGTGGCGTGGGACGCAGGCGTCGCGTGGCCCGAGACCACCGGCGCGTCCCTGTCGCTCGACCCGGCCTCGACCGACGCGTCGGCGAACGACCTGCCGGCGGTGTGGTGCGACGGGTCGACCGCGTACGGCGCGTCCGACCTCGGCACGCCGGGCGCGGTCAACGACCCCTGCTGAGTGAGGTGAGGGCGCCTCGCGGCCCCCTCGACCGGACCGTCAGGGGCTGACTTCCTCGATGACCTCGCCCGTGACCGCCGAGCCGGCCGGGGTGTACGAGATCTGGATCTTCGACAGCGACGTGGGCACGTACTCCTGGAACGTGATGCTGTTCCGCTGGGGATCGTAGATCCAGTCGCCCACCGGCGGGTCGCCCACCGCCTCGTCGAACGACAGCTCGGCGCCCTCGGGGGTCACCACATGGACCTCGATCGTGCTGGCCACCGGCAGCGACGACAAGAAGTACTCGCGCTTCAGCCCGGCCGCCTGCGCGCCGAGCTGGTCGAGCAGGCCGGCCCAGTCGGAGTTGCCGAGGTCCCACACGATCCCGCCGATCTCCTCGGTGGCGCGCAGGTAGTTGGTGCCGAGCCAGTCCGCGTTGCCGGCGCTGTTGCACCCATCGGACTGGACGGTGCACACGAGCGAGTTGAACGTGCGCATGTCGGCCTCGGCCTTCAGGTCGTCGTACCAGTCGACGTACTCGTCGAACGACACGAACGAGGCCGGGGTCCCGTCGTCTTCGTTGGCCAACACGGTGGTGTGCAGGCTCGCCTCGGGCCGGTAGTACCCCGAGTTGTAGGTGTCACCGAGCACCTCGATCGCGCTGTACGAGGTGCCGAGGCCGCGCTCCTTGCCGGAGCCCTCGGTGCCCACGGTGGCCATGTCGAAGAACACGGCCTCCGGCTCGGGGGTGTCGAGCTCGATGTACTTGATCGACCCGGCGTACTCGAGCCGGCCGCCCGCGTTCGGATCGTCGAGGTCGGTGGTGATCACCCCGATGTGGTAATCGAGGCCCGACCCCTCGAAGTACTGCATGAACTTCGGGAAGTTCTCGACGACCTCGTCGGTGAGCGAGCCGTGGCACCCGGTGATGCACGACATCGAGCAGGAGTCGTCCATCACCCACAACACGTCGACCATCGGGGTGGTGACCTGCACGATCACGTCGGTCTTCACGGGGTTCTCGAGCCCCGGGGGATTCGACTCGAGCTCGGGCAACAAGTCCTGGTAGAAGCCGCGCTCGCTGTTGCACGCAGCACCGGCGAGGACCGAGCCGAGCAGGGGGATCCAACGGTTCATGAGACACTCCTCCCTCAAGCATTCCCCCGGTCGGCGTCGGTTGTCACTCAGGATCCGCAGACTTGACGAGTGAACCAGCCCAGCAACGCCCTCGCGTCCCCTGTGACCGCCGCCCACCGGGGGTCCGGGCCGAGCACCCCGAGCGCGATCAGCTCGCACACCGCCTCCGGCGCGCGGAGCAGCTGCACCCCGGCCCCGCCGCCGCCGACCCGCACCTCTGCCCCGCGCTTCAGGTCCACCACCCACGCGACCCGCGCCGACGGCTCGGGCGGGGACAGGTCCACCACCACGAAGTCGCCGCAGAACTGCTGCTGGTGACACCGGTACAGCCACCGCTGCGGTGACCGGTCGAGCAACGCGCGGGCGAACGACCGCTCGTCACACTTGAACTCGAACGCGTGGACGGTCCGGGCCTCGAGCTCGGCCGGAGGCCGGAGCACGTGGCGGACGAGCCGCAGGATTCCGTCGCGCCGGGCGAGAGCCCTGGCGCGCAGACGCAACAGACGGGGAGACACGGAGCACCCGGCGCAGGAGGGACGTCACGTCCGCGCAGGCACGAATCCGAGGCTCAGAACCCCGCAGGACGGAGTCCGAGGAACAACCAGGTTCGTGGCGCGGATCACCGCGCGGCTTCACCGCGCGCGTCGACGGGTATCGGCTCCACGACGGCCTCCTGCACTCCGCTAAACCGGCGGTGGCCCGTCGTCCACCTCACGGCGGGCAGGTGGACGCCGGGCGCAGGGCGGTGGTGATCGCGTCGACCGTGGCCGGGGCCAGGTTCCGCGCCGGCCCTTGAAACTGCGCCAGCACCCCGACCCACGCGCGCCACGCGGCACAGGCCTCGGGTGGGCCGCCGACCAACGTGGCCACCGCCGCGATCGCGAAGTCGTCCGGGCGGTCGGCGCGCGCGCTCGCCGCGATCGCGGCGGGGTCCATCCCGAGGAGGCCGGTGGCCCCCTCCTCGATCGGCGCCGGCTCCCGGGGGTCCTCCCGCGCGAGCAGCCACGCGAGCACCGCGCGCTCGGGCGCGGTCAGGTCGGGGATCCGGAGCTCGGACACCTTGGACGAGCGACGGGCTGCCAGCGCGTCGAGGTACGCTCGCGCCCGCCCGGCCTGCCCCACGCCGAGCGCGCTCGCCACCGCGAGCTGGTGGTCGAGCGGACCGGTGAGCGCGGCCAGGCTCGGCGCCTCCACGGGCGGCGCACCGATCGACAAGTCCACGTCGACCGGCCCTGCCCACGCCGCGATCACCGCCCACCACCCCATGTGCTCGGGCAACCCCGGACGTCGTACACCAATTCCGCCGCGAGCCGCGGACCAACTTCGTCAGCGGCGCTTCGACCTCTTCTGCGCCGCCCGCGCCTCGGCCTCCGCCAACCGGTGCCGGGTGATGCGGCGCACCAGCTCGAGCGGGAGCGGCGCGTCGAGCGGGAACTGCACCGACCCCTTCGCCCCGGGCCACCGCGCCAGCTCGTCGGCGAACGCGGCGATCCCCGAAGGCCCCGGGTAGAACCCGACATGGCGCGCGTACCCCGCGAAGTGCACCAGGTTCTCGTGCTGGTGGAACGTCGGGATGGCGTACGACAGCTTCTCCGTCGCCCCGGGCGCCTCCTCGCGGATCGCGTCGCGCAGCTGCTCGAGCAGCCCGCGCACCGGCGGGCCGAATCCAGCGACGTACAGGTCGATCGGGGTCGGGGGATCACGGTCGGGCATGGGGTCCTCCCCTCCGTGTTAGCCCGAGCCGATGTGGTCCGTCTTGTCGTCGTGCTGCATGTGCTTCCCCACCCCCGACCCCCAGG
>JBEBJC010000811.1:0-4205 GCA_040080105.1 Myxococcota bacterium | reverse complement strand
CAGTGTGCCGGACCCGACCTGTGAACGGGTTCACGGGAGCGCCGATCGGAGGCGGGGCGCGGAGTCCCTCCCCGGGCGGAGGTTCGATGTTCGGGATCGCGGGTTGGCTGGCGGCGGCGTGGGCGGGGGACCCCAAGGAGATCCGGAGCGCGTATGACGCGGGTGACACCGAGCGGTGGCTGCGGCTGTCGACCGAGGCCACCCTCGCGGCGCGGGCCGCGAAGACCGAGCAGGAGGTGGTGCAGCAGATCGAGCGCGCGGTGGCGGCGGCCGACGGGCGCCCGGAAGGGTTCGAGGGGGTGCTGCTGTCGGCCGTCACCGAGGCGTGGGAGCGGGGCGTGTCCGCCGCGACCCTGCGCGACGCGCTCGGACCGCTCGCGGGGGTGACGCCCGCGCCGGCCGAGGACGGGGAGCCCGCGTTCGTGCCGGTCGGCTCCACGTCGGGCTACGGGGCGCGGTTCGTCCGCCTCGCCGCAGCGCGCGCCGCGGTGGGGGACCTGCTGCTCGACCCGACGGGCTCGTTGTCGAGCCACTTCGGCGAGAGCCTGTGCGACCAGGACCCGGCGGCGCTGGAGGCGCAGCTCGGGGCCACCGCCGCCGCCCAGGTGCGCGCGATGTGCGACGGGGGCGGCCACCACGGCGACGCCGGCGACCTGCTCGGAGGGCCCACGCTCGGGCTGTTGTCCGACTTCGACTGCGTGCTCGGCCAGTCCCAGACGCCGAGCTTCGACCAGCAGATCGCCCAGGCCGCGCTCGACTGCCTGCAGTCCGAGGGCGCCGACGCGTCGAACCCGATCGCCGACGGTGCGGACAGCTGGTTCGTGGCGGAGTCGGAGACGAAGAACCCGGACGGGAGCCGGACCTACCAGGTGGAGACCGCGGACGGCTCGTGGTCGAGCCGCACCGAGCGCGAGGACGGCAGCTGGACCCAGCTCGTGTACCACACCTCCAACGACAGCACGGCGGTGATCGACGTCACGGCGAGCGGCGAGTTCCGGGTGATCCGCCTCGAGGACGGCGTGATGACGGTCGAAGAGAGCGACGGCTACGCCGAGGCGTGCGTCGATTGCCCCGAGGCGCACGGGGCGCAGCAGTCGTCGAGCGCCGACAGCGCCGCGTGCGTCGACCTGATGGACCAGGTGTACGAGCACATCGGCAAGACGGTCCCGGCGGTCGGCGACCCGCGCCCCGACCACGTGAGCTTCCCCTCGCCCGACGTGGACCCGGAATCGGACGCGGACCGGTGCCTCGACGGCCTGGGCGCGTTCGAGCCCGCCGCCACCTCGTCGAGCTGCGGGCTGCAGTACTGCCCGTTCGGCGAGGCGCCCGATCCGGCGGCGAGCTGCGTGTGCCGCCCGCTCGCAGGGGCGAACGTCGAGGACCTCACGAACGCGGACTGCGCCCACCAGCTGAACTGCGTCGAGGGCACCGCCACGAGCGTCGGCGGGGTGTGCGCGTGCCCGGAACCGGGTCAGCCGGACGAGCCGCCCGGGCGGTGGCCGGGGGTCGACGACGGGAGCACCTGGCGCTGGTGACCGGCCGCGGTGCTACGGGCAAATCCCTAAGGGATCGACCGGCCGGGAGCGGCCGGCCGAGCAGCGACACGGGCAGCCGGGTCGGGCTACTCTCTTGTCCAGGAGTCCCAATGATCGTCATTCTCCTCGGATGCAGCCCGGCTATTGAAGGAGGCTCCGCTAAGCACCGTGGGCGCGCCCACCGCGGTACTCAAACCACTACGCTTCTCGCACCGATGTCACTGTGTAGGGACTGCTCCCCCACCGTAGAGTGGGCGGGGATGTCGACGTGGGCAGATGGCAGTGTCGTTGATCGAGCCCGCATCGACGATGCTTCATTTCGCCGCTTTCGACCTAACCCTGGACGAACTCCAGTCGGCCCAGATCGCAGGCACGTTGACTGCGCGCGACATCGTCGCGGAGACCTCCGTTCACCTCGACGGCGATACCGGGGTGGCCCTGGAGGCCGCGTCGGTGGTGGTTGGGTCGGACACCTGGGGGCGGGTCTCGTCATTTCCCGTTGTGAACGTGTCCATCACCGGGTGGATTGGCTACAACGAACAGCTTGTGGAGACGTCTACGGAAGGCGTGACAACCCTCTCCTTTCACTAGACCACACCGCGGCCGAGATGGCGATCGCATGGCGGACGCGGTGCCCCCGGGTGCGGGCTCTCGGGCGTGCTCACGCTGGGGGTCGCCCCGGCGCGGGCCTCTCTGCGCTCTCCCCGCGCCCTGCGCGATCCTGTTCGTCCAGACCGTTGACGAGGCGTGACGCGGAGACCGTGTTGCCTGAGCCCGGGCCGAGGGCGGCGGCGGAATCCATGGCGGCACGGGAAGTTTCGCGCCGAGAGCGCAGAGAGCGCAGAGATGCGGCACGGGGAGCTATCAGGCCGCCAGGGCGCGCCTCGCTGGACGCTCGTCACCCGGTAGCCTCAGCGGTAGGGGTTGGCGCGCGAGTCCTCGAGCACCGCGCACTGCGCTGCCCGGGGTGCCTCCGCCACCGTGCTCGCCGCGAGATCGTGCACCACCCACCCGGCGTCCACCGTCGGCCACGGGCCCAGCCCGTCGACCGCCGGCTCCGGCTCCACCGTGGACCGCCACGCCCCGCGCAGCCGGTCCGACATCGCCACCTGCTCCGGATCGGCGAGCTCGAGCATCGTGCCCATCACGTACGGCATCTCCGACCCGTGGAACGCGCCGAGCCCGAGCAGGTCCTCCCCGGCGTACACCCAGTGGCCGCCCCGCGCGGGGACCTGCGCCGCCAGCACCTCCTGTTGCCACACGGTCGGGCACAGGAACACCGCGTCGCCGAACAGCGCGGCGTACGCGAGGTCGGTCGACCCGTACCGCGCCGCGGTGTACTCGGCCGACAGCACCTCGGCGTCGACCCCGAGCGCGAACGCGTAGGTGGTGATCAGCGTGTCGAGCACGTCCTGGGTCGGCGCGAGGCCGAAGGTGAACAACGTGCCCTCGTCGGCGTTCGCGGTGGCGGTCACCGGGACCTGGTTCCAGTCCCCGGCCACGAACGCCTCGGACACCGGGACCGCCGGCATCCACACCCCGTCGATCCACGGCTGCCAGTTCCACGTCGCCGCGGTCGACAACACGTCGCTCTGGCCAACCTCGACGATCACCTCCGCCGGCAGCGCTCGCAGGCACGCGGCGGTGTCGGCCTCACACCCGAGCGCGGTCACGAACTCCTCCCCCTGCTCCTCCCCGCCGACCACCAGCAGCGGCGGGTCGCGCAGCGGCTTCGCCAGCGACCCACACGGCGCCGACTGGATGATCGCCGCGTCGCACAGCCCGCCGGCCCGCGGAGAGGCCCGCGCCGAGCACGTCTGCAGCCCGCCGGCCGACTCGCCGAACAACAACGTGCGGTCGGGGTCGCCGCCGAGCGCCTCGGCGTTGTCGCGCACCCAGGTCAACGCGACCAACAGGTCCTGCAGGCCGTAGTTGCCGGACACCCCGTCCAAGTCCTCGGCCGACAGCGCCGGGTGCGCGAGGAACCCCATCGCGCCGAGCCGGTAGTTCACCGTCACCACCACCGCCTGCTCGGCGAGCGCCGGGTCCTGCAGGTAGTCGGACGCGTTCGACCCCGTGAGGTACCCGCCGCCGTGCACGAACACCAGCAGCGGCAAGTCGCGCGCGCCGGGCGGGCGGAACACGTTGAGGGTGAGGCAGTCCTCCGACCCGTCGCCCACCTTTGTCGGCTGGAAGAACGACTCGCTGAACTGCAGGCACGACGAGCCGTACGCGGTGGCCTCGAACGGGTCGGCCATCGGCGCCTTGGGCACGGTCGACGCGAACCGCAGCGCGCCCACCGGCGGCTCGGCGTATGGCACCCCGAGGAACTGCTCCCTGCCGGACGGCGCGACCGCCCCGACCAGGCAGCCGATCGTCGACTCGAGCTGCGGGCCCGACCCCTCGGGGCAAGCCACGGTCGGAGGCGTGGTGCCGGTCGGCGGAGGCGTGGTGCCGGTCGGCGGAGGCGTGGTGCCGGTCGGCGGAGGCGTGGTGCCCGTCGGCGGGGTCGTGCCCGGCGGGGGATCCCCAGGGTCTCGGCACGCGAGCAGCCACCACACCATCGTCCACCTCCCGGACCGAATCGTAACGGGGCGATGTTGCTGGTTCGTTTCCCCCTCACCCCGGCCCTCTCCCCCGATGCGGGGGAGAGGGGGAAAATGTGCTTCA
>JBEBJC010000810.1:0-4213 GCA_040080105.1 Myxococcota bacterium | reverse complement strand
GACAGCGTCGACGCCCTGCAGCGCGCCGTCGCCGCCGCCCCCCGCGTGCGGTGTGTCGGCTCGCGCCACTCGATCCTCGACCGCATCGTGCCGCCGCCCGGCGGGACCCTGATCGACGTGCGCGGGATGACGCGGATCGAGCTGCCGCCCGCGCCCCCGTCCGGCCCCGGCGACGTCTCCACCGTGACCGCCGAGGCCGGCGTCCGGCTCGATGTCCTGTCGGACGCGCTGGCCGGTCGGGGTTGGGCCCTGTCCACCCTGCCGGCCCAGGCCACGGTCACGGTCGCCGGCGCGATCGCGCTCGGCAGCCACAACACGGCCAGCCGGTCCCCCGCGGTGTTGGCGGACGAGGTGGAGGCGCTCGAGGGGGTGGACGCGACCGGCGAGCTCGTGAGGTTCTCCCCCGAGGACCTGCCCGCCGCGCGGATCGGGCTCGGCGCGATCGGCGCGGTGAGCCGGGTCACCCTGCGGGTGGTCCCCGCGGCCGACGTGCGGCACGCGGCGGTCGAGCGCGACGCCGACGAGGTGTTCTCCGACCTGTTCGCCCTGTCCGGCCACCTCCACCTGTGGCTGACGTGGAAGCTGCTGCCGGGCGGACGGGAGCGGGTGGTGGTGCGCACGATCGACCCGCTGCCCGCGGGGGCGGGGCTGCCGCACCAGGCGGGGATCGCGCAGGTCCCCCGGCCGGCGCAGTGGGCGGCGAAGGGGCTCGCGGCGCTCGCCGCGCGGTTCGAGGCCGCCAAGCCGCTGCTGATCGGCGCGATCGGGCCGATGTCGCCGCGGGCGGTGGCGACCCGGCACGCGTTCTGCGAGCACCTCGACTGGATGTACGGCACCGACGCCTCGATCGCGATCCCGGCCGAGTCGGTGCCGGCGGCGCGGATCGCGGTGCGCGAGGCGTTCCGGGACGCGGGCTACCAGCCGCACCTCCCGATCCTGATCCGGTTCCTCCCGGCCTCCGACCGCACGCTGCTCGGGCTGAACGCCGGGCGGGCGGTCGCGGTGTTCGAGGTGCTGTCCCTCGCGGGCTTCACCGACTTCCCGGCCGGACGGAAGGCGTTCTGCGACGCGCTGGCGCCGTTCTCGCCGCGGGCCCACTGGGCGAAGGGGGCGCTCGGCCACGTCCGGTCGGAGTTCCCGGCCGAGTCGTGGCGGCGGTGGGAGGCGGTGCGGGCGCGGGTCGACCCGCTGCAGAAGTTCCTCGCGCCCGGCCTCGCCCCACACCTCGGCGGGTAGCTGCGGGTTAGCCGGGTCCCCCGGAGGCACCATGTGGACCCTCACCGCGCTCGCCGCGCTCCCCGACGTGGACACCCCGCTGAAGACCGGCGCCGACGCACCCCACGACGCGGCGGTGGTCGCGGGGATCGAGGACTACTACGAGCTGCCCGATGTCCCGTTCGCCGAGCGCGACGCCCAGGCGTTCGCCGACTACCTGCTGTACACCCGCGGGGTGCCGTCGGACCGGGTGGCGCGCGTCGCGAAGGCGAACCGCGAGAAGCTCCTCGCGGCGGTGGAGCTGGCCGGGCGGGCAGCCGGGCCCGAGGGCACGGTGTGGGTGTACTTCGCCGGGCACGGGGCGGCCTCGCCGACCACCGGGGAGCGGATGGTGCTCGGCATCGACGTGCAGCCGGACCTCGCGACGTTCGGCGCGCGGTCGGTGACGGTGGCCGAGCTCGAGGCGGCGGCGACCGCCGGCGGCGCGCGCGCGGTGCTGGTGCTCGACGCCTGCTACACCGGGCGCGGGCGCTCCGGCGACGAGCTCCTGCCCGGCACGCGGTTCGCGGTGCCGGCGACCCCCGGCGCTGGGCGACCGCGGGTGCTCACCTGGTCGGCCGCGAGCGAGAACCAGCTCTCCGGGCCGCTCGAACCCGCACGCCACGGCGCGTTCACCTACGCCGTGTTGGGCGCGCTGCGCGGGTGGGCCGACGGCCAGCTCGACGAGCAGCCGGACGGGGCGGTGACCGCGGAGGAGGCCAGCCTGTACGTGGAGGAGGCGCTGCGCGCGCTCGGGGTGACCGATCAGCGGCCCGCCCTCGAAGGCGCGGACGGGTGGGTGCTGGCGTCCCACCCGCGCCCCGAGCCCCGGCCGGTCCTCGCGCCGTCGGCCCTCGCGCCGTCGGCGCCCGAGCCCGCGGTCGAGCGGCCCGCGCCGAACCAGGGCACGGCCGAGCTGTGCTTCCGCCGCAGCCGCGCGCTCACCCTCGGGGCCGCCCGGCTGCAGGTCGAGTCGGGCCAGCGAACCCTCGCGGCGGTGGCGCTGGGGGGCACTCAGTGCGCCGAGGTCGACCCGGGAACCCACGTGCTGGTGGCGTCGATGACCGCGCCCACGATGATGATGCGCAACACGGTCACCACCGAGGTCGCCGCAGGTGAGCGCGCGTGGTTCCTCGTCGGGGCGACCGGGATGTTCGGGGTGCCTCAGATCACCGAGGTGAGTGAGTCGCAGTACGCCGACGGGGCGTTCGCCCTGCTGAAGTGATCACCCCGGCGCGCGCCGCCACCGGATCACGTACGGCTGCACGAACAGCCACAGGCCGGTGAACAGCAGCAGCCACAGCGGCAGCAGCGCCGCGTACCCGACCCACATCGGGTAGGTGGGCAGCGTCATCGCGCCGAAGTTGGCGAGCACGGCCAGGGTGAACGCGACAGACAGCCAGCGGTGGAGCTGGCGGACGTTCCAGTTGGACATCGGACCTCCGAGGTTTCGTCCGACCGTAGCCTCCGGGCCGAGGTCCACGCTTCTCCGAACCTGCGGTCGTCGGTCACGGGCTGGCGCGGAGCGGGTCACAGGGTTCGAGTGTGACCTCCACGTGCACCCGCCGCTCCTCCGCGAGGTCCGACTCCGGCTCCTCCCCCGAGATCGCGCTGTCGACGTGGGTGCGGCCGAGCGACGCGGCGACCATCGGGTCGTCGGTGGCGCCGACCTCCTCGAGCATCGCCACCAGCGCGTCGCGCGCGTGGGTGGCCCGTCGGACGGCGAGCTCGGCGTTGTGCGCCTGCCGCTCCTCCTCCCCCCGGGCCGACCGCCACCGGGCGCTGGCGAGCCCGTTGAACGACAGGTCGAGCGCGCTGCCCGGGTACACCCGCTCGTACCCCAGGATCGTGCCCGCGACCCGCGCCAGCGTCGCGAGGTCCTCGGGATCGAGCTCCGAACCACCGGTCGGGAAGTACAGGTCGGCGCGGATCGTGGACGCGGTGGACGGCGGCTCGGCGTCGACCAGGTCGGGCAGATCACTCGTCACCGCCGGATCGGACGAGGTGACGACCGCCCCGAACCCGGCGGTCGCCGACATCAGCGTGGGCGTCAGCGGTTCGTCCGCCGGGTCCGACGACCAGCTCGGCAGCTCGTCGACCTCCGGCTCGAAGCCGTGGCTGTCCGAGAACGACAGCCGCAGCCCGTCGGGGGCGGTGAAGATCCACCCCCCGATCTGCGCGGTGTACCCGACCGAGCCGCCGAGGGACCCGCCCCCGGCCGGCAGCGCCACGTCCACGCCCGGGCCGATCGAGGCCGAGAGCGTCTGCACCGACGCCGACGCGAAGTCCTCGGGAGAGAAGTACATCGCGATCGGATCGGCCACCAGCCGGTCGCCGGTCGACTCGAGCTCGACGTCCCCCGGGTTCTGCGCGAGCGCGATCGTGCCGGTGACCGTCCACGACATGCCGCGCTCGTTCTCGTACCGGAGCTCGGCCTCGATCGCGCGCCCGGCCCCGACGGCCCCGCCGCGCAGCACCCGGAACGTGTAGGTGTGGCGCAGGCGCCCGCCGAACCGCAGCAGGTTCGCGTAGGTCGTGAGGCCGGGGTTGAACTGCGCGATCTCGAACAGGGCGTCGCGGGTCGTGCCGGCCGACAGGGCCGCCGCCACCGCCTCCCGCACCCGCGGCACCTGGTGCCACGCGGGCGGCGCGGCGGAGTCCCCGGTCTCGACGGCCAGGATGCTGCGCATCTGCGTCGCGAACGTCTGGTCGATCCGCACGTCGAGCGCGGAGGTGTCGAACGAGAAGTCGGCGGTGTGGCGTCGCTCGGCCCACGGCGCCACCATCGCCCTCACGTCTCGCGCGAGGGCGTCGATCGCGTCCTGCTCGCCCCACGACGGCATCTCCACGCACCGCCCGCCGTCCTCGCCCACCTCGAACTCGAACGTGTCGTGGAGCTGCGGCGCGTTCGTGAGGCGGTCGATCGCCGCGCCGTTGCCGTCGGGCGCCACGTCGGGCG
>JBEBJC010000809.1:0-4216 GCA_040080105.1 Myxococcota bacterium | reverse complement strand
CGGCCGGGCCCCCGCAACGCGAAGCCTACCGGCCGCCCCACAGCCACAGGCCGAGGATCAGCGCGAGCCCGCCCCCGCCGACCAGCACCCCGACCAGCCCCGCGAACAGCAGCGCCCACGCGGCGTTGGGAGGCACCGGCGCCGGCGGGAGGCTGCTCCGCACCGGCTTCGCCCCCGGCCCTCCGAACGGAGCGCCACACGCCGGGCACGGGAACTGGTCGATCGCGGCGGACCACCGACCGTCCACCACCGGGACCAGCGGGCGGACGAGCACCCCACACGAGCGGCACGGGGCGTTCACCCGCACCGACCGCAACGTGACCCCGGCGATCGGCTCGCCGTCGAGCGCGCGCGCGACCTCCGCCGGCGCGCCCAGCACCGACACGCCGGTGGTCCCGGGGGCCGCCGCCCGCAGGGCCGCCAACAGCGGCGCCACCCCGCCGGGCGCTACCCCGGCCGCGCCGGACAGGTCGACGACCACGTCTCCGTCGACCCCCTCGGCGGCCGAGCGCCACCGCACGGTCGGGGCGAGCTCCCCGACCAACACCAGCCGGGTGGCGCGGGTGTCCACGTGCTTGTCGACCCGCGCGGTCGACGGGGCCTCGCGCTCGTGCAGCGCAGGGGCGCGCCCCGCCCCGCCGAGCCAGTCGCGCAGCTTCGCCGGCGGGTCGGTGTCGACCGTCGACGCCACCGCCTCGAACGCGGCCGGGTCGTCGTCGTACGTCGCGTCGGACCCACACGACGCGCACCGGACCCGGGGCGGCACGCCGGCGCGGAGCGCGTCGTGGTGGTCGAACGCGTCGAGCATCGCGCGGAACGACTGGCCGCAGCCCGGACACACGAACGGCGCCTCGAACGACAGCACCCGCGCCGGAGCCTCGAACCCGCGGATCAGCGTGAGCTGGTTCACGATCGGCTCGGGGCACCGGGCGAGCCACTGCCGGGTCGAGCGCGGCATCGCCGCCATCATCGCGAGCCACTCGCGCACCCCGTACGACGTGATGCGCTCGATGCCCGACAGGTCGAGCACCGCGTCGTGGGTGACCGACCCAGCGATCGCCGCCCCCTGGAACGCCTCGGTCAGCCGGCCGCGCAACGTGATCAGCTGCAGCTCGCCGACCCGGCGGATCTCCGGCGTGGACGTGGGGAACACCGGCGGGGGCGCCGCGGTGGGCTTGGCCGGGGTGTGCGGGGCGCCGCCCTCGCTCGAGGACAACGTGCGCTCGATCGGGGGGAGCGAGTGCGCGCTCGGCGAAGGGGGCGGCGGCCCCCACCGCGACGCCAGCGCGTCGGTCACCGCCGCCGGCCCCACCTGGACCCGGTGCCGCGCGATGAACGCGTCGAGGTCGGCGATCAGCTGCTGCGCGCTCTGGTACCGCTGGGTGCGCCGGCGGGCCAAGCACTTCGTGACCACCGCCTCCAGGTCGGGCGGGTACCCAGGGGCGACCGACGAGGGGGGGTCGAACGCGCCCGACACGATCTGCGACATCATCGCGAAGTCGGCGCCGCGTTTGACCCACCGGCTCGAGGTGGTCATCTCGTACATCAACACGCCGAGGGAGTACAGGTCGCTCCGGCGGTCGAGGTTCTCCCCCAGGCACTGCTCGGGCGACATGTACGGGATCTTGCCCTTCAGCGTACCGGCCATCGTCTCGTGCCGCTGGGTCCCGGCCTTCGCGATGCCGAAGTCGAGCAGCTTCACCTCGCCCGACCAGGTCAGGAACACGTTCGCCGGTGACACGTCGCGGTGGACCACGTTGAGCGGCCGCCCCTCGTCGTCGGTCCGGTCGTGCGCGTACTGCAGCCCGGCGGCCATCCCGCGCACCACGGTGAGCGCCGCGGCGAGCGTGAGGCCGCCGCCCCGGCTCGAGCGGGTCCGCATCAGGTCGCGCAGCGTGCGCCCGTGCAGGAACTCCATCACCAGGAAGAAGCCTTTGTCGTGGGCGCCCACGTCGAGCGTGCGCACGATGTTCGGGTGCTGCAGGGCCTGAGCCATCCGCATCTCGTCGAGGAACATCGTCTGGAACGCGCTGTCCTCTGCGTGCTCGGGCAGCACCTCCTTGATCGCGACCACCGAGTCGGGCGAGCCCACGATCGTGCCGAGGTGCAGCTGCGCCATCCCGCCCGCGGCGAGCTTGCGGACGGCTTCGTACCGGCCGTGGCGACCCCGCATCACCGGCGTCAGTCCTCCTTCGGCTTGGTGATCTTCACCGCGCGCTCGGTCAGGTTGCTCTCGAGCACCACCTCGAACGAGGTGCCCGGCTCGGCGCGGTTCCACGCGGCGGTCGCCGCCTCGTCGAACCCGGTGGGGCTGGTCACCCCCTGCCCGGCGACCGAGGCCACCCCGTCGCCCACCAGCACCCCGGCGCGCGTCGGCAGGCGGGTGGCGTCGATCACCATCAGCTCCGCCTCGTTGCGCAGCGAGCCCGCGAGCAGCGGGAAGTACCGCGCCACGGTGATCCCCGAGCCGCGGCCGGTCTCGCGGTACTTCGCGACGACCGCGTCGTACGACGCCTTCGGTAGCGCGTACTGCACGTAGCCCTCGGTCCCGGCCGGGGTCGTCCGCAGCGCCACGTCGACCCGCTCGGGGGTGCCGATCGCGCCGGACTGCTCGAGGTACCGGGCGGCGATCCGGGTCACCTCGTCGGGCGCGGGCTCGCCGCTCACCCGCTCGGCCACGAACGCGCCGACCGGCTCGTCGCGGAGGTCCTGCAGCACCTGCTGCAGCAGGCGCACCACCGCGTGATCCCTCGCGGCCGCCAGCGCCGCCACATCGGTCGGCTGACCCGCGACCTGCCCGACGACCACCACCCGATCCACCTCCATCGCGACCGGTCGCTCGACCCACGCCGGGGGGAGATCATGGGCTCCGGTCCACTGCCCGGCGGGCGCGGCCTCGGCCGGCGCAGGATCGGGGGGCGGCGCCGCCGCGGGCCTGCCGGTGACCCCGACGTACAACATCACCCCGAGCGCGAGCCCCATCGCGAGGATCAACGCCCCGCCGAGCGCCCCGCCGATGCCAACCACCCCGAGGGTCGCGAACCCGGTCCGCGGCGACGCCTCGACCACGGGGGCCGCCGGAGCGGGGCGCGGCGCGGGTGACGGCGGAGCGGACGGGCGCGCCTTCACGTCGAGCGCGAGCCCGAGCAGGTCGCGGCTCCGCTCGAACGACAGCCGGCCTCCACACCGCGGGCAGGTCAGGTCCGGGTCGCGCCCGGCCCGGATCGCGCCGCCGTGGTCCTTGATCGGCACCAGCACCGACCGCTGCGCCGCGCACGACGCGCAGTGGGCCTCGGTCAGCACCGAGGTCACCGACCACTTCGGCAGCCCGGACGCGCCCGCGAGCGCCTCGAGCACCGGGCGGGGGACCGCGGCGAGCGACAGCTCGGTCACGTCCGACGCGACCGCCCGCAGCGCGCGCTCGAGCGACGCACCCCCGGCCGCGTTCGCTGACGCCGCGCGGGTGAAGTCGATCGTCAGCGGCCCCTCGATCCCGTCGAGCGCCTTGTTCCACCGCAGCGCCGGGTCGACCGGCGCGTTGACCAGCAGCCGGGTGTTCCGCCCGTCGACCACCTTCTCGAGCGCGTCACCGGCGCGCAGCGGCTCGAGCGACGACAGCACCTTGCGCACGTCGGCCGGCACCGCGTCGACCAGCAGCCCGGACAGCGAGAAGTAGCTGCCGGCGTCGTCGTCGAACGCGCCGGGGCTCCCGCACCGCGGGCAGTGGGTCTCGGGCGGGATCACCTCGTCGATCGAGGCCCGGTCGCGCTCCGCGTCGAGCTGGGCGCTGTACGCGGTGCCACACGACCCACACAGGTACGGCGCGAAGAACGACAGGACCTTGCCGTCTCCGGCGAAGCCCCGGATCATCGTGAGCTGGTTCACCACCGGCTCCGAGCACCGCGCGAGGTACAGCCGGTCGACCTTCGCCTCGCGCAACATCGCGAGCCACTCGCGGACCCCGAACGAGGTGATCCGGTCCACCCGGCCCAAGTCGAGCACCACGGTGCCCTTCAGGCCGCGCCCGAGCTGCTCTCCCGCGAACGTCTCGGTGAGGCGCCCCGCCACGCTGACGATCTCGATCCCGCCGATCGTGCGGCGGCCGAGCTCGAGCGGCACGGCCCGGTGATCGCCGGACACCCGGACCACGGTAGGCCGGACCTGCCGCGCCCCGGACCCGGTGCCGCCGGCGGTGAGCTCGGTCCGCGACGGGGGC
>JBEBJC010000808.1:0-4217 GCA_040080105.1 Myxococcota bacterium | reverse complement strand
GCCCGTCCGCGGGTGACGCCGCTCAACGCCGCCACGGTTCGGCGGCGAGGAGCTGGGCCATGCTCGTCATCGCTGCGTCCTGCTGGCGCTGCCGCGAGGCTCCAGCGGCTCGTGCTGGCGGTCGCTCGGGCCCGCGATCCGCAGCACCGTCGCGGCGGCGATCGCGGCGAGCCCTGCGTCGTCGGGGCGACCGTGCTCCACGGCGGCCTCGAGGTTGCCGAGCTCCAGCCGCAGGCGATCCCAGTCCCGCCGTCGGCTGGAGACCGCGAGCGCCCGCTGGTGACCGCCTCCTCCCAGGCGGCCGTAGTAGGCGGCGTGGGCCTCCCGGACCCGCCTCTCCAGCTCGGGGCTCTCCGCGAGGCGCGCGCTCGCGAAGCGCCGGATCGCGCCCAGCAGCGACAGCCGGCGCAATTCGTCCCGGTCTTCGGTCCGCACCAACGACGCCGACACCAGGCCGTCCACCCGCTCGAGCGCGTCCCCTTCGCTCGGGATCACCGCCTCCACCGCGGCCGCGTCGAAGGTGCCGCGGAACACGCTGCACGCGGCGAGGGCTGCCCGATCGCCCGGGTCCAGGTCGTCCCACGACCAGCGGAGCGCCGCCTCCAGGGTGTGGTGCCGCGGCGGGCGCTCGTCCTCCGGCCCGGCGCGGAGCGCGAGCCGTGAGCCTTCGAGCCTGGACCGCAGCTCGATGGGGTCGAGCAGTCGGGTCCAGCGGGCGGCGAGCTCGATCGCCAGCGGCCATCCGTCCAACGCCGTCACGATCTGCTCGATCGCCGCCAGCTCGTCGCCGGTCGGAGGGTGGTCTCGCCACCGCTCGCGAGGCTCCCGCCGCTCGCGGGCCCGCTCGACGAACAGGCGGGCCGCGTCCGACCCTCCGGCGCCCGGCGCGAGCGATAGCGGCTCGACCACCACCTCCTGCTCCCCGTCCACGCCCAGCGCGCGGCGACTCGTCGAGAGCAGCGCCGGCCGGGGGGCCGGCCAGGTCCGAATCACCTCCCCGAGCGGCCCGAGGACGGACTCGGCGTTGTCGAACACCACCAGCGCCGGTCCGCGGGACCGCAGCACCCGCGCGACGCGCTCGACGTAGCGGACCGGGTCGTCCCCGCCGAGGGGGAGCGCCAGGGCGGTCGACAAGGTGTGGAACACGTCCGCCAGGGTCCGGTCGCCCGAGAGGTCGCAGAACCACACCCCGCCGGTCCGATCGGCCCGCTCGATCCGAGCGAGCTCCAGCGCGAGGCGGGTTTTGCCGATCCCTGCGGAGCCCCGCAGCGTGACCGGTCCTCGGCCGAGCAGGGCCCGCACCCGAGCGATCTCGTCCGCTCGGCCCACGAACCCGTCGGCCGACCTCGGCAGCGCGCCGACCGCTACCTCGGTCCTGAGCGGCCGCCATGCGTACCCGGAGCGCCCGATCGTCACCAGGTGCCGGGGGTGGTGGGGGTCGCGCTCGATCTTCCGCCGCAGCCGCTCGATCGTGGCGAAGACGGTGCGGCTGGCCGCGCCCTCGGGGTAGCCCCACACCTCCCGCAGCAGCGTGTCCCGGTCCACCACCACGTCCGGGCGGACCGCGAGCCACGCGAGGAGCCGCGCCTCGACCGGGGTCAGCCGGGTCCGGCCCAGCGACCGGGTCGCTAGGTCGATCACGCCGAGCTCCACGGCCACCCGGTCGGCTACCGCCGTCACGCTGCCCTCGCTGTCGGCGCTCCCACCGGCGCCGTCGCGCATTGTATGTAGTCCCGGGCGCACAGATCTGGGCCGCAGGGCGCGCTGCCGAGCGGGTAGACCTCGGAGCCCGCGAAAGGAATCGGCTGCGCTCGAGCCGGGGGTCAGCGGCGCGCGACGCCCAGCCGGCGCCAGGTCCACGTCCAGCACGCGGGTCGGGAGCAGGCCAGGAGGGAGACGAGCATCGCCCATCCTCGCCTTTTCCGAGCGGACCGGCTACCGGATCGTCATGACCGCTTCGTTCGTCGGCACCACCATGCGAAGGCCCGCCCCGGGTCTCGCGGAGGTCTGACCATCGACGAGGCGCCGGGCGCGGGCTGCAGTGCGGAGTCCTCCACTTCCACCGCCCTTCCCCGGAGGCCGCCATGGCGCGCCACCTCGTCACCAGTGCCCTGCCGTACGTCAACTCGGTCAAACACCTCGGCAACGTCGTGGGCTCGCTGCTCCCGGCCGACGTCCACGCCCGCTGGCTCCGCAACGAGGGCCACCAGGTCCTGTTCGTCTGCGGGACCGACGAGCACGGCGCCCCGGCCGAGATCGCCGCCGCGGCTGCCGGTGCGCCGGTCGGACCGTGGTGCGACCAGCTCCACGCGATTCAAGCCGAGCAATATCGAAGGCTGAACCTCTCGTTCGACCGGTTCGGCCGAACGTCCGACCCCGGCACCCGCGCCGTCGCGACCGAGGTGTACCTGGCGCTCCGCGACGCCGGGCTGGTCGACCGGAGGGTGGTGCACCAGCTGTACTCCCCCGCGGACGGCCGGTTCCTGCCCGACCGGTACGTCCACGGGACCTGCCCGCACTGCGCGAGCGCCGGCGCCCGCGGCGACCAGTGCGACGCCTGCGGCCGCCTGCTGGACCCCGAGGACCTGATCGCGCCCCGCAGCGCGCTGTCCGGGTCGACCGCGCTGGAGCGGCGGGCCACCGAGCACGCCTACCTGCGGCTGTCCGCCCTGGCGGAGTGGGCCCGCGGGCACCTGGAGCGCCACCCCGAGTGGTCGGCGATCACCCGCTCGGTGGCGCGGTCGTGGCTCGATCAGGGCCTGGAGGACCGGTGCATCACCCGCGATCTCGCCTGGGGGACGCCGGTGCCCGACCTGCCCGGCAAGGTGTTCTGGTGCTGGTTCGACGCGCCGCTGGGCTACGTCGGGCTCACCCGCGAGGCCGACCCCGACGGCTGGCGGCGGTGGTGGGATCCGGACGGAGACTGCCGGATCACCCAGTTCCTGGGCAAGGACAACGTCCCGTTCCACGCGATCTGGCTCCCCGCGATCCTGCACGCGACGGGCCTGCGCCCGCCCGACCGGGTCCACGGGCTGCACTGGCTGCTGTGGGAGGGCGACAAGTTCTCGACCAGCGCCGGGCGAGGGGTGTTCCTGGACGAGGCGCTGGAGCGCCTCCCGGCCGACGTCTGGCGCTGGGTGTTGCTGGCCCAGGCGCCGGAGACCGCCGACACCTGGTTCGGGTGGGACAAGGTGGCGGCGATCGCCGACAAGGACCTGGCCGGGCAGCTCGGGAACCTGGTCCATCGGGTGCAGCGCCTGGCGAGCGCGGTCCCGGCGGGCGGGGAGGCCGGCGCCGACGAGGACGCGGTGTGGGCCGAGGCCCGGTCCCACGCGGCGGCGCTGGCGGCGGCCCACGAGTCGCTCGGCTTCCGGGACGTGATCGGGGCGCTGCGCGGGCTGCTCCACACGGTGAACCGCTACGTGGACCGCCAGGCGCCGTGGAGCCGAGGTCCGCGGCAGGAGGTGGTGCTGCGGACCTGCTTCGAGCTGCTCCGGCTGGTGGCGACCGCGGTGGAGCCGGTGATCCCGGAGACCGCGGTCCGGATCGGCGCGGTGCTGGGCGTCGACGCGGTCGCGGTGCCGCTCGCGAGCCAGCTGGCGCCGGGCGGGCTGGCGGGTCGGCCGCTCACCCCGACCGGGCCGCTGTTCCCGCGGGAGCGAGCCGGATAGCGCGGTCAAGCCGGGGGCGTCGGCGGCAGCCGGTGAGGGTGGGACAAGCCGATCATCCGGAGCATCTTCCAGTTGATCCGGACGAACCGGTACAGCTGCCACGGCACGAACCGACGCAGGAACAACGTCCACGGGGTGGGGATGGGAGCGCCGATCTCGGCGCCCGAAGCGCGCACGGACATGGGACCTCCTATTCGGGGATGAGCCACCACAGCGGGTTGGCGCGGGCTTTGTACAGGAACAGCCAGTGCAGGACTTCCTTGATCCAGTGGCCGGCGGTCCCGACCTCGCCGAACGTGAGGTGCGGGTCGCGCCCGCCGAGCGGGAACCGCTCGAGATCGGGGACGATCGGGTACATCGTCATCGCGGCCGCGGTGCCGCCCACCCGCCCGTGCCCGGCCGACGCCACGCACGCCGCGCCCATCTCCGCCATCGACGCCGTGCGGGTCGGGGTGGTCGACCGGCCCAGCGCCAGGTCCACCACGCTCTCGGCGACCGCGCGAGCCATCGCCGCCGACGGCATCCCGGTGCGAGGCGGCGCAGGGG
>JBEBJC010000807.1:0-4222 GCA_040080105.1 Myxococcota bacterium | reverse complement strand
GGGCGGGTCCGCTTCGGCCTGTCCGCGGTCACGTTGTCGGACGCCACCTGGGTCCGCCCGAGCTGGACCGAGTGGACCGTGTTCCCCGCGGTCGGGATCGGCGTCGGGCGGCACCGGGCTCCTGGCGCTCCGTGGATGTACTGATCGCGGGTGCCGGCAGTACATTTCTCGCCCGTCGATCGCAGCTGACAAGATCGAAATAATCGAGATTCGATATTCAGTATTTGGATACCGATCGGTAGGCGGTTCTGGGCGCGCAGCCGAAATTGCCCCCCAACCGCTGGACGGCGCCAGTACAGCTGGGGTACGGTTCGATCACGAGATGGCTGGGCCCTTCGACGAGGTGCGGGTCGCGCACATCGCCGTAGGGAGCTCGGTGGGCCTGGGACCCGCCGAGCCAAGGTGGTTCGAACACCGTCGATCCCGGCGTTCCTCAGTGGGTCTGGAACGCCGGGGTCGCGGTCCTTCTACATCGCGCCGTATTCGGGGCCGTTGCCCCCCTCGGGCGGCATCCAGGTGATGATCTGGTACGGATCGCGGATGTCGCACGTCTTGCAGTGCACGCAGTTCGCGAAGTCGACCTCCATCTCCGACCTGCCGGTCTTCTCGTTCGGCCGGAGGTTGTACACCTGGGCCGGGCAGAACCGGGTGCACGGGTTCCCGTACTGCTCGAGGCAGGTCGTGGCGCAGATCTCGGTGTCGACGATCTTCAGGTGCGCGGGCTGCTGCTCCTCGTGGACCGTGCCCGAGTGGTACACGTCGGTCAGCTTGTCCACCAGGTACTTGCCGTCGAAGTCGAGCTTCGGCAGCTCGACCGCCCGGTGACCCTTGCGCGAGACGTGGTGGAAGTCCGCGTCGAACTTCTTGAGCGGGCCAGGACCGAACAGGTACTGCACCCCCGTGCGCACCATTCCGCCGACGAACCCCCCGGCGAAGTTCGCGTGCATGTTCTTCGCCGGCTCCATCTCGGCCCGCACGAAGCTCGCGTCGAGGCGCGTCTTGTACGTCGACAGGGTCGCGGCCGAGGCGTCTTTGCGGAGCAGCGCCTCGAACGCAGCCTCGGCGGCCAACATCCCCGACTTCATCGACAGGTGCACGCCCTTGACCCGCATCGGGTTCAGGAACGAGGCCGAGTCGCCCACCAACATCGCGCCGTCGGTGTACAGCTGTGGCATCGAAGCCCACCCGCCGATGGTGACCGCCTTCGCGCCGTACTTCACCACCTTGCCGCCAGCCAGCTTCTCCTTGACGTACGGGTGGGTCTTGAGGTGCTGCAGCAGCAGATGCGCGTCCATCTGCGGGTCGTGCGCGTCGAGCGCGACCAGCAGGCCCACGCACACCCGGTCGCCCCCGAGGCTGTACAGGAACGACCCGCCGAACGTGGCCCCGTCGAGCGGCCAGCCGAGCGTGTGCACCACCCACCCGTCGCGGACGGTCCCGGGCGGCAGCTCGAGGATCTCCTTGACCCCGAGCTCGTAGATCATCGGCTGGCTGTCGGCGTCGAGCTGCCGGCGCTGGATCAGCCGCCGCGCGAGGTGGCCGCGCGGCCCTTCGCCGAGCACCGTGACCCGCGCGGTCAGGTTCATCCCGGGCTCGAAGTTGTCCTTGGGCTGGCCATCCTTGCCGATGCCCTTGTCGCCGGTTCGCACGCCGGCGCACGTGTCGCCGTCCCACAACAGGTCGACGCCGGTGAAGCCCGGCAGCACGTTCACGCCCTTGGCCTCGGCGATGCCGGAGAGCCACTGGCACAGCCGGCCGAGCGACACGATGGGCTTGCCGTGGTTGTGCAGCTCGGGCGGGATCCACGGCGACGCCACCGCGCGGGTCGGCGTGAGGTACACCATCTCTTCCCGCTCGACGAACCGCTCGACCGGGAAGTCCTCGCGCGCGCGCCAGTCCGGCACGAGCTCGTTCAGCGTGATCGGGTCGACGACCGCGCCGGACAGCTGGTGTGCGCCCACCTGGCTCCCCTTCTCGATCACCACCACCATCGGCGGGTCGAGCGGCGCTCCGGCCACGGTGCCCGCCGCGACGCCGTCGTTGTGGCGCTGCACCAGGTCCATCAGGTGGATCGCGCCGGACAGGCACGCAGGCCCCGCGCCGACGAACAGGACGTCGCAGGGCATCTCCTCGCGTTGCATGGGCTCCTCGGGGTTCGGCCGACGCACCTAACACCGCCGGCCGAACGAGCGAGCGAGCTCAGGGCGTGAAGGTCACCGTGGCGTCGAGGGCCGAGGTGATGTCGTGGATCACGGGGTCGAGGAACGCCGGCTCCTCGTCGACCACCACGTCGAACGTGATCGGCGCGCCGTCGACCGTGCCGCGCAGCACGTAGCCCGCGCTGTCGCCGCCGGTGCCGGTGCCGGTGCCGGCGCAGTTCGGCCCGAAGCCCTGCACCACCACCCGGTACGTGCCGGCGGCGGGCGGGGTCACCGACAGCGACGGGCAGTACCACGAGTAGTCGTACGGGTAGTAGTAGCTCCCGGTGTCCCCGGAGTCCGGCGGCGGCGGCGGCGGCGCGCCCGACGTCGAGTCGGGGGGCTGCACGGTGCACAACGTGTCGTACCACGGGTACGACAGCGAGCAGCCGGCGTCGTCGGTGAAGGTGAACCACGGCGTGACCACCAAGTCGGGGTCGGCCCCGGCGACGTTGTCGACGCTCAGCTCCACCACCCCGCCCGCCGGGACGTCGAACGACCAGACATCGAGGGTCGACCCGTCGCAGCGGATCTCACCTGCCTGGTCCGGCGCCGCGGGAGGCGCGTCGAGCCCGTAGCCGGGCAGGTACTGCGAGCAGAACTGCAGGTACGGGCTCTGGACGAAGTAGTAGTAGGGCGCGGCGAACTCGGTGGACAGCGACGAGGTGCCGTCCCAGGTCACGTCGGCCGAGTACGGCGCCCCGCCGTAGCCGACCTGCACCCAGTACGGCCCGTACACGCCGCCGCTGTACGCGCTCAGGTCGAGCGAGTAGCCCTGGAGCAGCACGTCTTCCCGCGCGGGTGGGTAGCCGGAGTAGGTGTACGCCGGCGTGTACGACTCGACGAACGCCAGCTTCAGGTCGACCAGCGGCGGCTGTTCGACCCAGGTGTGGCGCGACGACATGTAGCCGCACGCGCCGGTCTCGGTGTCGGAGGTGACCTCCAGGTCGAACGCGAACAAGCAGTCCGGGCAGTCCCCGGTGTACGCCGTGCCGGTCAGCTCGATCGACCGCTCACACACCGCCGACCCGTCGACCGAGTCGCTGTACTCCACCGACGCGACCAGCGCGTCCACGTCCGCGTCGCTGTCGGCGTCGGCGTCGGCGTCGCTGTCCGCGTCGCTGTCCGCGTCGCTGTCCGTGTCCGTGTCCGTCTCCTCGTCCTTGTCTGTCGTCGTATCGCCAGAACAACCGGCGTAGCACGCGACCAATCCGAGCCAATAGCCTCTCATTCGTCCCTCCGATCCCCGACGGCGCACCATGCCCGAACGGCGGACCTGCCGTCAACGGCTCGCCAATCGTTGGTCAACTTCGGGTGCGTTAGGTAGGCCGGATGCAGCTCCGGACACACCTGGCGATCGACCCGGAATGGGTCGGGCAGATCTCCGCGTTGGAGCCGAACCGCGCCTCGGCCACGCTCTGCGCCCGGCCGGAGATGGCGGCCGACCCACAGGGCCTGGTCCACGGAGGCTTCGTGTTCGGGCTCGCCGACTTCGCGGCGATGGCGGCGGTCAACGACCCGAACGTGGTCCTGGGCGCGTCGGACGTGCGGTTCGTGGCGCCGGTGCGCGTCGGCGAGACGATCACCGCCGAGGCCCACGTCACGGCGGCCTCCGGGCGGAAGCGGACGGTCGAGGTGTCGGCCCGGGTGGGCGAGCGGGTCGTCCTGACCGGCACGCTCACCGCGTTCGTGCTCGACGCCCACGTGCTCGGCCCGTAGCCGCTCGCGTTCGACCGAGCGCGTCACCCCAGCGCCAGCTCGACCCTCACCGGCTGGTGATCCGACCACACCACCGGCAGCACCTCGGCCCGCACCACCTCGACCGGCCCGCGCACCCACACCCGGTCGTACCGCTCCGGCCGGGCCGCGCGCGCGAACGGGTTCCGTCGGACCCAGGTGGGCGCGGTTCCCACGTCGCGCAGCCCCGCATCGACCAGCAGCCGCTCGGCTTGCTCGTCCCCCCGCTCGAAGTTGAAGTCGCCGAGCAGGATCGTCGGCGCGTCCCCGAGGGCGGCCACCAGCTC
>JBEBJC010000806.1:0-4224 GCA_040080105.1 Myxococcota bacterium | reverse complement strand
GGCCGGCATCGTGAGCTTGCCGGTCGACGCGTCGCCGAGCTCCCACGCCGCGGTGACCTGCGCCTTCGCCCCCCCGATCCGGGCCGACGAACGCTTGCTCCCCGAGATCGCCGTCACGTCGAGCCCGAACGTCGCGCCGGGGCACAACCCGCCGCCCGGGGGCGCGGCGATCTCCAACGCGGTCACCGTGGGCTTCGCGAGCGCGACTGTCATCCACCACATCGGACCCCCTTCGCCCGACACAGTACCCGCCCGGGCGCCGGGGTTCACGCGACAACCTGACACGACCTGCGATTCGGGCGCGACCGGTGCCCACCTACGGTGGGAGCAGGAGGTTCGGATGGGCGGTGGGCCAGACCAGCTGCGGGCGCCGGCAGTCACCCAGGCGCCCGCCCCCGCGCCGGCGACGGTCGCCCCGCCCGGCGCCGATCTACAGCCCCAGGGCAACGCCGCCGCGATCGCCGACGTGGTGTACCAGCCCACCGACGCCGACATCGGGTGGATCGACTCGCTCGACGCCACGATCAAGGATCAGATCGACGCCGCGTTCAGTGACGCCGACCTGCGCAAGAGCGCGCAGAAGGCGAACAAGCGCAAGCCGAACGAGGACAAGCAGGCGTACGACACCCGGATCCAGGGCATCGTCGACGAGAAGATGAAGGTCGAGACCAAGGCGAACAAGCCGAAGGGCCAGCTCGAGGCCCTCGACGACCGGGTGTACACCGGGGTCGACCGGGCGACCGGGCGGGACCTCGCGCGCAAGGACTTCGTCGCGACCGCGGTCGCCGTGTTGGGCAGCGTGGACGAGGCGAAGCGGTGGTACCAGGCGATCGGGCGGTCGAACGCGCCGGGCGGCACGCTGTTGCACGAGAGCGCGCGCCGCCGGTACGAAGACGCCCGGGTCGACTTCCGCGCGGAGCACCCCGGGTGGGACTTCGAGACGTCCCACGTCGGGTTCCAGGGGCGGTCGCGCCAGCACGCGCGCAACAGCATGGGGATGTTGTCGCACTTCCTCGGGCTCGCGCTCGACGTGGTCGCGGTCGACAACCCGCACCTGGTGGCGGCCGATCAGCGGGTGTTGGCCGAGACCACCGGCGCCGACGCCATGGGCCCGGGCACCGCCCACCTCGCCCTGCAGCGGCCGGACGGCAAGGAATACGACTACACCGCGATCCGCAAGCAGATCGCGGCGCTCGGCAACGCGAACGCCGAAGGCAAGGCGCCCTCGGCCGAGGGACAGCGCCTGGTGGGCCCCGAGCTCGACCGCGCGTGGGAGCACTACGCCGGCACCGAGCGGCGGATGCAGGGGTCGCTCGACCGCGACGGGGACGGCGCGAAGGACGAGATCGCCGAGCTGCGCAAGGTCGCCGAGCAGTACTGGGCATCGCGCGGGGAGATCAAGAAGAGGCGCGCGGCCCTCGCCGCCGCCGAGGACCAGCGCAAGCGCTCGATCGCGGCCGCGCGCGACGCGGTGGTGAAGGCCAAGGAGGGCGAGCTGAAGGCGGCGATCGACGCGCACCTGCTCGCCGAGAACCGCACCGACCGCCTGTCGCGCAAGGAGATCGCGGCCGACCCGGCGCTGGCGAAGCTCCAGGCGGAGGCCGACCACCTGCGCAAGCACAAGGCGAAGATCGGGGCCGACCAGTACGGCTCGACCCCGGTGTGGACCGCCGCCGAGGCCGCCGTGGCCGACCGCCGCCGGGAGCTCGACGCGGTCGAGGGCCCGATCCGCTCGGCGAAGGACCAGCTGCTGGCCCCGTGGTTCGCGAAGTTCGACGAGCGGCTGGCCGGCTACGGGGCGATCGCGGCCGCGGGCGACCCGTCGCAGCTCAAGGGGCTCGACCAGGCGCTCGGCAAGCTCGCCCGCGCCGGACGGCACCCTGAGGCGACGCTGGACAAGCTCGCCGCCGATCCGGCGCTCGCGCCCCTGCTGAAGGGGATCGACCCGACCGACGCCGCAGCGGTGAAGTCGGCGCTCGAGCAGGCGCGCGACCGCGCCAAGGCGTCGAAGGGGGCTGCCGGGAACGCCGACGTGGTGCGGAAGACCCGCGGCAAGCTCGACGACCTCGACTGGGTGTTCGGGGCCGAGGACGCCCTGAAGTTCTCCGACCCGACCGCGCTGCAGCTGGCCGAGCGCGGGTTCATCTGGGAGGGCGAGAAGTCGGCGGGGCACCCGGGGTTGCCGGTCGACCAGGGCGACCCGAAGGACCAATGGATGAAGGCGTTCACCAAGACCATGATGGAGCACGGGTTCGCGCCGGGCGGCCAGTGGGGCCAGCCCGACGGGATGCACTTCGAGCTGGTGGACGAGATGGGGCGGCTCGGCGCGGGCGGCAAGAGCTGGGGCCCGAAGGGCGAGCGCTGAGTCAGCGGGTCAGCACGCAGCTCGCGCCGTACCCCTCGTCGACCAGCACGAGCTCGTCTTCGCGGACCTCGCCGGTCAGCGCGATCACCCCGAGGTACATCGTCACCGCCATCGACAGGTCGTACCCGGTGCGCGTGCCCGCCACCTGCCCGTAGTCGACGGTGTACAGGTCGTCGGTCCCGGCCCAGTACAACCACACGTCGGCGGTGCCGGTGAGCTCGCCATCGCGGTCCTTCAGGTCGAGCGCGAACTCGAAGCTCAAGGCGCCCACCGGCGGGTCGTCACACCGACCGGTCCACTCCCCCGCGGCGGACATCCCGATCTCGCCGTCGCAGTTGCGGTCTTTGTTGTCGGTGTCGTCGGCGCCCGGGTTCACCTTCGGGTCGTCGTCGTCGCAGTCCGACCCGGAGGTCGCGGAGCTGGCCTCGGGCTCACACGCCTCGAACGACCGGTCCGGGTCCCCGTAGCCGTCTCCGTCCGCGTCCTCGTAGAACGTGCGCAGGTCGCGCGCGTCGTCGTCGACCGACCCGTCGCAGTCCTCGTCGACCCCGTCGCACCACTCGTCCACCCCGGGCGCGACCCGCGGGTCGGCGTCGTCGCAGTCACCCTGGGCCACCGTCACCCCGTCGCCGTCGACGTCGGACGCCACACAACCCGCCACCAACCACGCGACCATCGGGCCCTCCGCGCCACTGGTAGCCGCGGCGGGGCCCCCGGCCGAACCGCTGGTACGAACCGATACACGGTCGGTGGGATAGGCGCGGCGGGGAGGCGCGATGGTGCTCGGACGCGAGGGGTGGACGCCGGATAGAGTCCCGGATCTGACCGGGAAGACCTACCTGATCACCGGAGCGAACTCCGGGATCGGGTACGAGACCAGCCGGATCCTCGCGCGGCGCGGCGCGCGGCTGCTGTGGCTGTGCCGCGATCCGGCGAAGGCGAAGGTGAAAGCCGACGAGCTGCGCGCCGAGGTGCCGGCGGTCGCGTTGACCACGTTCGGCGCCGACCTCGCCGACCTCGACACGGTGCGGGTCGCGGCGACCGAGGTCTGCGCGGCGACCGACCGGCTCGACGCGGTGATCAACAACGCCGGGATCATGATGGTGCCGCGCCGCGAGTCGACCGAGCAGGGGTTCGAGCTCCAGCTCGGGGTGAACCACTTCGCCCACTTCGCGCTCGACGCGTGGCTGTACGACCGGGTGGCGGCGGCCGGGGGCCGGTACGTGGCGGTGAGCAGCGGCGCGCACAAGGGCGGCCGGATGGACTTCGACGACCCGAACTGGGAGCGGGGCTACTCGCCGGTGCCGGCGTACTGCCGGAGCAAGCTCGCGAACCTGCTGTTCGCACGCGAGGCGAACCGGCGGCTCGAGCGGGCGGGCTCGCCGGTGCGGGTGCTCACCGCTCACCCGGGGTACTCGGCCACGAACCTCCAGACCACCGGCCCGGGCGCGGTGTGGGGCGCGGTGATGTCGTTCACGAACCGGTGGATCGCCCAGTCGGCCGAGCGCGGCGCGTGGCCGTCGGTGCTCGCGGCGTGTGACCCGGAGGCCCGGCCGGGGGTGTACTACGGCCCGACGCGGGCGTTCGAGGCGATGGGCCCAGTCGGCGAGTGCACCCGGGCGGCGGCGGCCGACGACGACGCGGCGGCGAGGGCGCTGTGGGAGCTGTCGGAGCGGTCGACGGGGGTGCCCTGGCTCGACTGATCGACCCCGTTCGGTCGCGTCAGCCGCCGAACAGGGCGACCACCGCGCGCGCCACCCGGGCGTCGAGCGTGCCCACGCGGCCCTCCGCCCGGACCCACACCCGGTCACCCGCGGTCGGACCGAGCGCCAGCGACCGCCCGCCGCTCACCCGCACCG
>JBEBJC010000041.1:0-18442 GCA_040080105.1 Myxococcota bacterium | reverse complement strand
CCTGCTGATCGGGGCCGTGCCACTGCCCCCGGCCGAGGCGGAGCACCTTCTGGCCCGGGGCGGCGAGCACGACCGCGCCGTCGCGATCTCCGCCTGCGAGGGTCAGCCGCACCGCGAGCGCGCCCTTGCGCCCGGTGGCGGTGATCGCGATCGGCTCACCGGGCTCGACCGCGTAAACCCGCAGCGGCAGCTCGTCGCGGGACACCCCGACCAACCGGTTCGCGAGCTCGTCCTCGACCTCCCGATCGAACGCGGGCTCCTCCACGAACCGGCGCACGACCTCGACCCGCTCGGCGGGCGCGGTGATCTCGACCGCGACCTCGGGCGGCAGCGCGTGCTCGCCGTGGCGGCCGTATTCCCGCAGCGCGACGATCCGGTCGACCACGAGGCGAATGAGGTTGTCGCGCGACAGTTCGTCGCGGCCGCCGTCGAACGCGCGCTTGAGCGTGTCGAACACCCGCACCCCCAGTGGACTACCGTCTGCGTAACCCCTGCCGGCGCCGCGTCCGTCCCGGGAGAGGTCGGCTATCGCCCGGAGCGGCGGGCCCGCCGAGCCGCCAGGACGGCGGCGGCGATCGCGGCGGCGGCGGAGGAGGGCCCGGTGCTGCACCCGCCGGTCAGGCCCACCGCCCACTCCCACCGCTCGGGATCCCCGGCTCGCTCGAGCTCGGCGGTCGACGCGAGCACGGCGTCGTCGTCGAGCGCGCGGCGGGTCGCGAATACCTCGTCGAACACGCCGACGAACCGGCCGATCCCGCCCTGCGCCATCGGGTGCACCGTGATCGCGTCCTGGGGCAGCAGCTCGGCCAGCGACCCGACCGGCTCGCCGCGCACGCCGTCGAGCCACACGTCGAACCGGGTCGACCCGTTCGCGAGTCCGCTCGCGGACACCACCAGCTGGTGAGCCTCTCCCTCGGTCGCGACCAGGCCCGTCGTGGTGCACACCGACGGCACCACGTCGGCGAACAGCCCGAGCTCGTCGCCCTGGCACCGCCCGATCGCGAAGTGTGCGCCGCGGATCAGCCCCTCGCGCACCAGTGGATCCCACGCGGCGGTGCCGAACCACCCGCCGACGGTGAACGGCGGAGCGAACTTCCCCGGCAGCACGAGCTCCCCGCCGAACAGCCCGTCACCCACCACGCCGTCGGTGGCGACGGCGTCGGTCGCGGGGATCGGGGATCCTCCGGCCGCGTCGGGGCAGGCGTCGCCCGCGCACCCGTCGAGGTGCCACCAACTCCCGTCGAACCCCTCGAACACGGCGGCGGCGGAGTCGGGCGCGGCCACGTCCGGGTTGTCCCAGTACGCCCACACCTGTTCGGCGTCGGGGGGCAGCGAGACCCACGCGGCGGCGCCGTCCTCGGTGAGGGCGTGTGGGACCGCCACCCCGTCGACCACGAACCGCAGCGACGGCGCGTGGTCCACGGTGAAGCCGGTGTCGGTGAGCCGCGCGACCACCGGCCAGTCGGCAGACGCGGCGGCGGGCGCGGTGAACGGGACTCGGGCGCGCCACCCCAAGTCCCACCACGGCACGCTCGCGACGGCGACGCTGGCCCACCACATGTTCAGAACGCCGTGGGGTGGCGGGCCTCGTACAGCAGCACCTCGAGGCCCCCCGGCAGCACCAACGGGATCGTGATCCCGAACCCCTGGTCGACCGGCTCGCCCCGCAGCTCGAGCCCCTTGGCGCGCAGCTCGGCCACCGTGGCGTGGATGTCGTCGCACACGAGCGACAGCTCGTGGTGCGTGTCGCCCGGGGCGGAGGGGTGAACGCCGACCTCGCTGGGGGGCAGCTTGAAGATCAGCCAGCCGTCTCCGGCGTCCACGTGGGCGAACCCCAGGAGGTCCCGCAGGACCGCGCGCGCCGCCTCGGCTTCGGGGGTGTACAGCAGCGCGTGTGCGCCTCGGATCGCCATCGTTCCCTCCGGGGCGACCCCATATCTCACCGGGCGGCCGACAGCTCCGCGACGACCTGCACATCCGCGCACCCCGGGGTGGCGGGCCCACACGCGGCCCACCCCGCGGCACCGGCGAGTGAGCTCGGCTCGACCGCGGCGTCGATCCGGAACCACCGCTCCACCGGGTCGACGCCGGAGTCGCCCGCCGGAGCCGCCCACGCGGCGGGGATCTCGGCCGAGGCGGAGCTGGTGAGCGCCACGGCGCCCTGGTCCACCCCTTCGATCCGGCGCACCGCGAGCCAGCCGGCCGACGCGAACGGGGCGTCCGCGTCGTGGGTCACGGTGGCGGTCACCGCCGCCAGCAGGTGATCGACGCAGCCGGTCGCCTCGTCTACGTCGACCCACGCGTACTGCCCGGGGTCGACGAGCTCGAGCGCGCCGGACAGCGCGGCCCCGGTCGCCAGGTCGACGATCGCGAGGGTCCACCCGCCGGCGCGCGCGCCGACGACCGCCGCCGGGGAGCCGCCGAGAGCCTCGATCGTCTGGTCCGGGTAGGGGATCGGGGTGGTGGACTGCTGGGTGCAGCCCCAGAACCCCTCGGATCCCACCTGGGTCACCACCGCCGAGGTGCTGGTGGTGGTGCCGCCCCCGGGCAGGAAGGTGGTGTCGCCGCGCAGCGGGTCGAACGCCAGCCCGGTGTCGGCGTTCAGCTCGAAGCCCGTGTCGTCGCACGCCATCGACCCGAGGCACACTGCCAGACGGAGCTTCACCCGCCCTCCACGCCTCCAAGCTACGCGGCCGCTGCGCGCTCCGCCAGCGGAGTTTGCCCGCTGGCGAACATTCCCTACTCCAGATTGGATCGACTATGTTCGAATCCGGGGGGGTCGATGGAGGAGGCCGCGCGCCAGCTGATCCGGGCGCTCCGGGGCCACCGCTCGCAGGTCGCGTTGTCGCGGCGGCTCGGGTACCGGGGCAACGCGGTCGCGAAGTGGGAGGGCGGTCAGCGCTCGCCCACGTTCGGAGAGATCCTCCGGGCGGCGGCTCGGCTCGGGATCGACGTGCCCGCAGCGCTGCAGCGGTTCCACCCGGCCTCGGCGAGCGCGTGGGACCCGGCGCAGCCGCTGGAGGTCTCGGGCTGGCTGCGCGCGCTGCAGGGACCGATGAGCCAGGCCGTGCTCGCCGAGCGCTCGGGCCTGTCGCGCCAGCAGGTCGGGCGGCTGCTGTCGGGCCGAACCGCCGGGCGGCTGCCACAGGTGATGGCGGTGGTGGACGCGATCACCGGCCGGCTGCCGGACCTGGTGGGCGCGCTGGTCCCGATCGAGGAGGTGCCGCTGTTGGCGCGCGAGGCGCTGGTTCGCCAGGCGCTGTCGCGGCTCGCGTTCGCGCACCCGTGGTCGTCGGCGGCGCAGGTGTGGCTCGGTTCGCGCCGCCGCGAGGTCCGAGCCGCCGAGGCGCCCGCGCGGCTGGCGCAAGAACTCGGGTTGCCCGAAGCAGACGCAGCGCGCCTGCTCGACGCGCTGGTCGAGGCAGGGGTGGCCGAAGTGGTGCGCGGGCGGATCCGGCCCCGCTCACCCGGCACCACGGTGGAGATCTCGGCGACCGACGAGGACCTGAAGGCGCTGCGTGCGCACTGGGCGGGCGTCGCCGCGCAGCGGATGGAGCGGCGGGCCGAGGGCGACCTGTTCTCGTTCAACGTGTTCGGGGTGTCGCGCGAGGCGATGGTGAAGATTCGCGAGGCACAACGTAGGTTCTACCGTGAGGTTCGCTCGCTGCTGACCGACAGCACCCAGGAGATGGTCGCGCTGCTGGTGGTGCACACCGCGGTGCTCGGCGACGCCGACCCGCCGTGAGATCCCCTCACCCCGCAGCGGGGAGAGGGGGATCGGCCTAAACAAATCTGCAGGACGGAGTCCGAGGACCAATGTTCACCATGCCCCTCACCCCCACCCTCTCCCCGGAGGGGAGAGGGGGCCGGTTAGAGCCGGGGTGAAGCACGTTTTCCCCCTCTTCCCCGCATCGGGGGAGTCAGCGGACCTCGATCCGCGTCGACCCCGCAGGCACACGGATCGTGACCGTCCCGCCCACCGCGGGAGACCAGGTCCAACCGCCGCCCGTCGGGTCGTCCACCCGCTCCACCGCGTCCCCGTCGATCGAAACCTCGGCCGGCTCGGGTGTCCCCACCAGCTCCAGCAGCGCGCCGTCGTCGAACTCGTCGCCGTCGCTCCAGCCGAGCGTGACCGCGGCCCCGTCTGCGGCTTGCTCGAGCCGCGCGCCGTCGAACAGCTCGAACGCGGAGGCCGGGCCGGGGAACACCCGCGCCCACAGGACCCCCGGGTCGGTCGCGTAGCTGTCGATCGCTGCCGGGTCGGCCACTGGCGACAGCGTGTCGATCGTCGGTCGGAGCAACGGCACGATGCCCCCCGCCGCGAGGTACAGCGGCAGCTCGCCGAGATCGGCCGAGACGGTCTGCGCGCCCGGTTCGTGCACGTCGCCGCGGAACCAGTCGATCCACCGGCCCTCCGGGAACAGCACCTCGCGCTCGCGCGCGCCCGCCACGACCACGGGCGCCACCAGCAACGACGGCCCGAGCAGGTACTCGTCGTCGGGGTGTACGCCGAGCTGCGGGAACGCGAGCCCGAGCGGGGCCATCAGCGGCCGCCCCTCTGCCCGACCGATCCGCACCGACTCACTCCACAAGTACGGCCACAGCCGCAGGTGCAGCCGGGTGTACTCGCGGTACCAGGTGAGGGTGTCGGCGTCGAAGCCGTTGTCGGCGTCGGGCTCCCACACCACGTCGTTGGTCGAGTTGCCGATCTGCATCACCGACGACAGGGCGGTCTGCTCGAACCACCGCACGAAGGTCTCGTTGTCGGGCGGCGAGTGGCGGTACCCGCCGGTGTCGGCGCCGTAGAACGGGAACCCCGACGGGCCGAGCGACAGAGCCACCACCAGCGACGCCGGCATCCCGCCGACCGAGATGTAGTCCTCTCCGTCGCGATCGGTGGCCGGCTCGGCCCACTGCGCCATCGTGGCGTCGAGGTCGCCCGGCCAGATCACCGGGCCATTCACCTGGTCGCCCCACACGGCGGTGCGACACAGCAGGAACCCGCCGTCTTCGGGCAGCGTCTCCGCGTAGACCTGGTGGTACAGGCGCTGGTAGTGGATGTGCATCGTGCGCTCGTCGGAGCCGTCGGCGAACGACCACGGCAGCCGGCCGCCGAGCAACCCGAGCACGATCTCCTCGGCGTAGTCGAGCTTGTAGCCCTCGATGCCCTGGGCGTCGTACCGACCGATCAGGTCGCTCCACCACGCGTACGCTTCGGGGTTCGACAGGTCGATCGGGGTGCCCCAGTCGATGAACGACGGCGGGTGCTCGGGCGGGAAGTACCCCTCGGACGAGGCGGTCTCGAACAGCGCGCCCGTCTCGCCCTCGGCGACGTACGGGGTGTGCCACAGCGCCATCCGGAACCCGAGCTCGTGCGCGAGCGCGATCATCGACTCGGGGTCGGGGAACCGCGCCGCCTCGAAGTCGAACGTGTTCACGCCGGTCGCGTACGGCCGGTCGATCCACACCGCGGTGGTCGCCAGATCGAGGTCGCGCAGCGTGCGCAGGTCGGCCTCGACCTCGGCCTGGTCCTCGTTCTCGTCGCGCCAGTGCAGCGGGCCGAGCGCCCACCGCGCGGGCAGCCGATGGGCCCCGGTGGCCTTCCAGTACTGGGCGGTCACGTCGAGCGGGTGGGCGGCGGCGTACCAATCGAGCGCCAGTCCGAGGGGCGCGTCGGGCCCGGCGCCCACCGTGATCTCGAGCCGGTCGGGCTCGGTCGCGCCGAGATCGAACGTCATCGGGTGGTCGTCGCGCACCAGCACGCCCCACCCGCGGGTCCCGATCACCAGCGGGACCCGCACGTGGGCCTCGTTGTCGAACGCCTCGGTGGTGGGGTCGATCTCGAGCGCCATCGGACGGATCGCCCCCCGGCGGTTCACGTGGTCCATGCTCGAGCCGAGCCCGTACAGCCCCTCCTCCGGGTCGATCGCCAGCCCGAGCCGGAAGTAGGCCACGGTCGGTGCGGAGGACGTGAGCCGGAGGCCGAACCGCCCCGGCCCGTCCTCGGTGAGGGTCAGCGCGCCGCGGCTGCCGTCGGCGAACTCGAGCGCGTCGCCGTCCACTCCGGTCACCCGGACCCAGTCGACCGCTCCGTCGGGGAAGAACGGGTCGTACGAGCGGGTGTCGTCGTACGCGTCGACCTTACCGATCGCGATCGCGCCGAGCGGGAGGGACAGCAGGGGCTCCCCGTCGGCGGACAACACCAACGCGTCGTCCCGGACGCCGAGCGTGTACCCCTCGGGCGCGGGCGGGGCAGGCGGAGGATCGTTCTTGCAAGCGAGGGCGAACCACATCCGGCGAACCTACCACCGGCCGCCCGCCGGCGCGCTATCCTCGGGGACATGCTGGCAGCGTGGTTGGCGTGTATCCCGGAGTTCCCCGATCCACCGAAGGTCGGGGACACCGACACCGACACCGACACCGATGCGGACACGGACGCCGACACCGATGCGGACACGGACGCCGACACCGATGCGGACACGGACGCCGACACCGACCCGTTGGCGTGGGCGTCGGACGAGTTCGACCTGGACGACGGGCGGTGGGTGAGCGTGGCGACCGTCGATCCGTCGGCCGAGCGCCTCGCGGCGTTCGATGTCGGCGAGACCGAGGCAGGGCGGGCACGGCTCGTGCCCGAGGCGAGCGCGTGGTTCGGGGCGTACCGGGGCGGGCTGCGCCTGCAGGAGATCACCGGCGACTTCGTGGTGGTCACCGCGGTCGAGGTGCGCGACGCGGGGTGGGTCGCCGACGTGCCCGAGACCAACTTCTCGCTCGCAGGGCTGATGGCGCGGGCCCCGCTCGACGGCGACGAGGACCACGTGGTCGTGGCGGTGGGGCGGTCGGAGTTCGACCGGTGGGACATCGAGTCGAAGACCACCCTCGCCGGCGAGTCGACCGTGTCGGGCGGCGAGTGGGCGGACGGGGGCAACGCCGAGCTGGGGCTCGCGCGGGTCGGCCACCAGGTGGTGATGCTCGTGCGACCCTCGGGCGGGGCGTGGGGCCCGCGCGCGGGTGATTGTCGCGCCGATCTGCCTGCCACGCTGCAGGTCGGGCTGATGGCGGTCTCGGACTTCGACGCGAGCGCCGCCCTCGGGGTGGCCGGGTACGACGCCACCGAAGACGTGGCGGGGGCGGCCGACCTCGAGGCGCGGTTCGACTACGCGCGGTTCGGCACGCCGGCGTCGGGTGCCCCCGACTGCCAGTCCAACGAGCAGGTCGTGGCGTGGATCGCGCCGGTGCTCGAGGCGCTCGACCTGCCCCGGTAGGTCGCCCCCTTGCCGATCGTTCCCGCGGTGCGCATGTGGTGGGCAATCGGGCCTCGCCCGGGGTCCCCGCGACGACGCCGGCAAGCCTGCCGAGCGCGCCACGCCGGGATCGAGGTGTAGAATGGCAGGACGACCCCAGCGTCTCTCGCCTGCGCGGGAGGGCCGGCTCGGCGCTGAGATCCGCGCCGCCGAGGACGAGGTGTTCGCGCTCGTGTCCGGGTTGGCCGTGTGCGAGGAGTCCCTGCGGCGGCGGGTGGGCGGCTCGTGGCGCACCCGCGCCGAGCGGGTCCTCCGGCTGCGCGCCGCGGTGTGTGAGCTCGATCGGGCCTCGCGCCACGATCCCGGCCTGCACGAAGTGTCCGAGCGGGCGCGCGCGGCGTGGGAGCGCACCGAGGCGCTCACGTGGGAGCTCGCGCTGTCCGCGTTGCACGTGGTGGGCCCGGAGGCAGGCAAGATCGCCCGCGCGTCGAAGGTCGACGAGTCCGACCTGTACAACGAAGGCACGATCGGCCTGCACGACGCGGCGGTCCGGTTCGATCCCGAGCTCGGGATCCGGTTCCCGACCTACGCGAAGTGGTGGGCACGCGCCCGGATGACCCGGGCGGTCGACCACGGCGGACGGGAGATCCGGCTGTCCGGGATCGCGGTCGAGCAGCGGCGGAGGCTGCGGCAGGTCGAGCACGAGCTCGGGCGCCGGGGCGAGGTGGCCACGCTGGCCGAGGTGGCCGCGCGGACCGGCGTGTCCGAGGCCCGCGCGCGCGAGCTCCTCGCCACCGGAGAGGTGGTGTCGCTCGAGAGCCCGGTCGACGACGGTCCGAAGACCCGTCGGCTCGAGGAGGTCCTGCCGGCCGAGGTCGGGGACCCCGAGGCGGAGGTCGAGGGGCAGCGCGCGCTATTGGCGTTGTGGCAAGCGCTCGAGCAGCTGTCGGACGAGCGGCAGCGGTACGTGCTGCGTCGGCGGTACGGCCTGGACGGGCAGGAGCCGCTCACCCTGGCCGAGGTGGGCCGAGAGCTGGGCGTGTCGCGCGAGCGGGTGCGCCAGATCGAGTCGGCGGCGCTGCAGGACCTGCGCTCGCTCGAGGCGTTCGGCGCGTCTTAGCGCGGGTCAGCGGAAGGCCGCCGCGCGCGCTCGCTCGGAAGGCAACAGCCCGAACGGCGCAGCGCCGGCGCGCTCGGCCAGCGTCGGGTCGACCAGGACCTCGGCCGCCGCGAGCAGCAGCGCCGGGTCGGCGGCCCCGGTGGCCAGCGCGGCCCGAACCGCGTCGGTGTCGACCTCGGCGCCGGCCAGGTGCGCGACCCACGCCCGCCCGATCACCGTGGCCGGGTCTCGGCGTTGGGCGAGCTCGGCGTCCAGCAGCGGCAGGGCGCGGACCGGATCGGTCGCCGCGAGCCACAGGCCGTAGCCCCGTCGGTCCTGCTGCGACACGGCCTCGACCGAGGTGGTCGGGTCGATCTCCCGCAGCGCGCGGGCGGCCTCCACCGTGGGGCCGGCCGCCCGGAGGTGGCGCGACGCCCGCTCGTGGTCACCGCGCTCGAGGAACCACCGCCCCAGCGCCAGCTCGGCCGGTCGGTAGCCCGGCACGACGGTGAGCGCGAGGCCGAGCCCGTTCGGCGCGAGCCCAGCGCGGGCTTCGTACAGGCCGAGGTGGGTCAGCGCCCACGCCATCACCTCGGGCTCGGCGGGCGTGGCGGCCGACACCGCGTGTCGCTGGAGCTCGAGCGCCAGCGCGAGGTCTCCGCGGAGCCACGCGAGGTGCGCAGCCCGGTCGTACGCCTCGAGGCCCGGGTGGGCGTCGAGCGCGGCGGCGTAGGCCGCGTCGGCGCCGTCGAGGTCTCCCTGCTCCATCCGGGCGTCCCCGAGCCACAGCTGCACCTGCCAGTGTGGCCCCAGCTCGAGCAGTCGACGTTCCGCATCGGCGAACCGGTGCAGCTGGAGGTCCACGTAGGCCATCCACCGGGTCGCTTCGGCATCGGCGGGGTCCTGCGCCGACGCACACAGGAGCGCGAGCTCCGCGAGCGTGTAGTAGCCGGGATCGTACGTGAGGCGTGCCTCCCGGATCCGGACCTGCGCAAGCGCGACCGGCCCCGCGGCGACGGCAGCTTCCGCCGCCAGTGGGCCAGGGGAGGGGAGCGCAGCCCAGGCGCACGTGTCAACATTGGTCTCGATCGCGGGGCGCGCGGCGAGCGGATCACACCCGAGCGCGAGGGCCAGGAACAGGCCTGCCATCGTCCCTCCCGTACCACCTACGGGGGAGGGGGTCGGCCGGATCACCGAGGTTATCGAGAGAGAGGGGAGGTCTGGAATCCCCGGGTACACGCCGAGGATCCACGACGTCCGGGCGGGAGTGACCATGCACGACGAGGTGGTGGAGATCTTGGACGGAGCGCTCCGGTCTGCACGGGCCTGGGGGCACGACGCGGCCGGGTGGACGCTGCAGGTGGGCCCCGGCGGGTACGCCGCGTGGCTGTACGGCGAGGACGAGGAGCGCCAGTGGCCCCTGTCCGACGAGGTGGCCCTGTGTGACACCGCGCTCGAGGCCGCCCGGGCGTGCGCGGACGCGTTCGAGAGCCTTCCGCTCGCGGCGGAGTCCTAGAACGCGAGCTGGCCCACCACCAGTACGTGGTCGAGGCGCGACACCTCCGGGGCCAGGTCGGTGGACGGGAACGCCGCGCCGACCTGCAGCCCGGCGGACGGCCGGGCGCGGGGCTCGTCCGACGGGGACGTATCGGCGATCCACGCCGCCGCGTCGAGTTCGGTGCCGAGGTACCGGCCGCCGGTCGGGACGCCGAGGTGGTTCGTCGGCACGCCCCCGTTGCGGAACGTGGCGTACGGCTGAGCGATCGGCGCGGTCGACCACGCGAACACCGCCCCTGCGCGCACGGTCACCCACCGGCCGGCCCGGAGCTCGATCGCCGGCTGCGCTGCGGCCGCCTGGTGGAACGCCCCCTCCGCCACCAACGTCTCGGCCCCCGGCGACGGGGTCGCGACCACGCTCGGGTCGGTCGCCTGATGGAACGCCGCCAGGTCGAGGTCGGCCACGAGCTCGTCGAACAACACGAAGCCCACGTCGTAGTCGCGGTCGAACCGGAAGTCGGTGACCCGGCCGTCGTCCGGGGTGCGGTCTCCGCTCGCGAGCGCGAGCCGGGCGTGTGCGGTCCACCGGTCGCGGGTGGCCGAGCCCACCACCACCAGGCCCTCCGACCGCACCGGCACGTCGGCCGCGGCCGCGTAGCTCGCGGCGACGTCGGTGCGTCCGCGGATCAGCGCGCCCTCGGCCGCCGCGCGGACCGTCCACGGCCCGAGCGAGCGCCGGCCGGCGAGGTACGCGTCGGCGACCACCGCGCGGGTGCCGAGGTCGTCGGCGTCGCGCTGGGTGCGCCCCACGACGTACAGCCCTGCCGCGTGCTCGTCGCGCGCGTACAGTCCGGCGCACAGGGCCTGCCACGCCACGTCGTCTTCGGACCACCTCGCCAGATCGTCGGCGACCACGCGGTCACCGGCGACGATCAAGTACAGTGGGACGTCGCGCGCGGGGGTGGTCGCGATTCGCAGCCGGAGGACCCGGTCGCCGAAGTCGGTCCGCCCGAACAGGGGTTCGCGCTCGCCTCCGTTCGCCACGAGCCCGAGGCCCCAGTCGCTCAGCGCGAGCCCGGCCTCGGCGTCGAACCACGGCGCCCGCACGCCGAGCGTCGCGACCCGCGGCACCACCCCCGCGAGTGACAATGCGTCGCGGGTGTCCCGCCTGCGCTCGTCTTCGGGGCCGAGGTTCCACGGACGCCCGGCGAGCTGCCCGGAGAACAGGTCGAGCTGCCCCTCGGCCCGCAGCGGCCCCTGGTGCAGGGTGCCCTGCAGGCGCAGACGGGTGTCGAACACCGGGCCGGCCTCGAGGCGGGTCCCGTCCTGGTCCAATACGAACGAGCCCGGGAACGTCTCGATCGTCCGCAGGTCCGCCCTCGCGGTGTCCTCGGGATCCACGGGCGGTTCGGCGGCTCGTGCGGCCGCCAGCCATACGATCAAGGCGTCTCCACGAACGGACGGAGGAACGAGCAATCCGGGGTGGCGAGGCACGGGTCGTCCGACACCTGCCCGGTCGCGAGGAACGTGGCCATCTGCTGCGCGCCGAACAGCGCCCAGTCGAACGGCGCGTCCTGGTCGGGCAGGATGTACGCGTGGGTGCCGCGGGGGTCCACGTACAACATCCGCAGGGCGTGGATCCCCGAGTCGGTGGTGCGCTCGCTGCGGAGGGGCGCCTCGGACGGTGCACCCGAGGCGTCGGTGCCGTCGTCGAGGTCGTCCGGGTCGAACAGGATCGGCTCTCCGGACGGGCCGGTGTACGGACCGAGCTCCTCGAGCCCGCGGACGACCCCGCGGTCGATCAGCCAGCGGTCGACCGAGGTGCCGTACCGCGGGTCGATCTGGTCGAACGGCACCAGCCCGTCGGCCCGCGCGAGGGCGATCCCGGTGGACTCGGGGACGGTCGGGTCGCCGACGGTGAGGTGGATCAGCACGTCCTTGGGCTGGTCGAACGGCTCGGCCTCCCACCGCCGCGCGAACGCGATCGGGTCTGCGCCTTCGATCCCGATCGCGAGCGCGGTGACGATCCGCTGCAGATCCGAGCTGCCGCGTCGATGCCCGAGCCCCCAGGAAGCGGCGACGAGGGGTGATCCGGCCTCCATCGTCAGCCCCTCGTGCACCACGTCCCGGTCGAACGTGTCGATGACCGCGATCGACGCGCCCGCCGCGTCGAACAGCTCGAGCTCGAGCCGGTCGCCGAGGCCGACGTTGTCGGGCAACACGAACACCTCGTCTCCGCCGATCGCGTCGACCGGGATCCCGGCCGCGATCCGCTTCTCCGCCGCGTCCAGGGCGTTGGCCGCGATCGGGACGTAGAACCGACCGTCCGCCGCGATCCATCCCCACGACTCGCGGCCGAGCGACAGGTTCCGCACCACCACCCGGCCGCCGGGGGGGAGGGGACCGAGGTCGGCGATCGGCAGGGAGACCTCGCTGTCGAGCGAGATCACGACCTGGTCGATCCGGCCGTCCGGCTGGCCCACGAACACCGGCGACAGTGCGCGGCCGGTCATGGCCTTCTGCACCCCGCCGATGTCGGTGCGCGCGGCCACGTCGGCGAGGCCCCCCCCCGGGACCGTGAGCACCGCCGTGTCGGCCTCGTTCACCGCGACCGACACCGCGCTCATGATCCCGCCTTGGCTCACCCCCTCGATCAGGAACCGGGTGTCGGGCCCTCCGAGGTCGGCGGCGCCGTCGCCGTCCCAATCACACGACACCAGCGTGTCGCCGGTGGGCTGGGGGCCGTCGGGCGTGGGCTGCATCCGCTGCATCGTGCCGGTGCCACAGGCCTGCAGGCTCCGGATCAGCTGGGTCCAGTCGAGCACGCCCTGCCGCAACATGTCGCGGGTGTGGAACGGGTCGGCGGAGAACATGTCGCCCGCTGGATCGTCGACCCCGTCGTTGTCGAGGTCGCGCTGGCGGTCGTCCAGCAGGTGCCACCACAGCGGGTCGGTGCCGGTCAGGTCGAGCAACGACGCGATCGCGTCGGCGAACTCGGCGTCGAGGCCGAGGCCGTGGCCGGGCGCGTCGATGCCGCACACCGCGATGCCCTGCCGCAGCTGGGCGTAGGCGAACGCGAAGAACTCGAGCCGGAACGAACCGTATCCGTGGGAGTGCAGCGCGATCGGCCACGGGGGCTGGACGCCCTCTCCGGCCTTCGGCACCACGCAGGTGAACACCACCCGCCGGGGCCCGACGGTCGCGAGGCCGGTGGTCGCGTCGACCTCCCAGTGTTCGTCGCTGTCGTCGAGACCACCGTCGTCTCGGTCCACCAGCAGGTCGGGGCTCACGATCGCGCCGCCGACCACGACGTCGCCGAACGTCCGGTATCCGTCGGCGAGCACCGCCATCGAGCCCTCGGACAGGTACACGGCCCCGAGCACGGTGAGCGGGTCGATCACCGCCGCCACCGGCAACACGGTGGTGGGGCCCGCGACCAGGGAGGTGTGCAGGTCGTGCGCCTCGGTCACCCCGGCCGGGTACGCGTCGGCGAGCCAGGCGAACGGGCCGTCTCCCCGAACTCCCTGGGCCACGTCCCACAGCTCACGCGTCACGCTGCCGGTGGTGAACGTCCACGCGAACGCCACGTCGTCCACCCCGCGGCCGAGCGTCTCCAGCGGCTCGATCACCCGCTCCAGCGCCTCGGTCTGCGCGGTGTGGTTCACCCACTCCCACGGGGAGCGCACGGGCTCGCCGTCCTCGCCCACCAGGTCGGAGGTGAGCACCACCGCGTAGGTCGTCTGCTCGCGCAGGGGCACCACCGGGCGCACCCGGAGCGTGGCCGACGCCCGGTCGTAGAACGTCATCAGGTCGAGCCGAGGATCGCCGCCCACCGGCCAGACGTTGGGATGGTCGAGGATCTCGTCCCCGTCCGTGTCCTCGCCCGGATCCAGCACGCCGTCACCGTCGACATCCTCCTCGGTGGAGTCGAACAGGGTGCTCGGGTCGGACGCGCGGGGATCACCGGACAGGACCGGTCCCACGTTGGTGAGATCCGAGGTGAACCGGCCGTGCCCGAGGTCGAGGCGCACCACCTCCCCGCGGGCCGGGGAGTCCGGGTCGACGTCGATCACCAGCACCGCGTCGTCGCGGAACGAGTCGGGGTCTGCGTCGTCGCGGTGACGGTCGACCAGGGTCTGCAGGTCGAGCGGCCGGTCGAACGCGACGGTGATCGGCGCGAACACCCCGAAGCCGCTCAGGGTGTCGAGGGTGGCGCGCACCCTGGCCTCCTGCACCACCGGCGCGTCGAGCGGCAGGTTCGGCCGCAGACCGGTCGGCGAGCGCGGATCGGGCCGGGTGGCGAGATCGTTCGGGAACGGGATGTCGGGCAGGGGTTCGGCGTCCCAGTCGACGCGCACCACCGGCCCGTCTCCGGACGGGGTGAGTCGCAGGCCTTCCGGGGGGGGCACACACGCGAGCAACCAGAACATCGCGGCATCTTAATGCCGCGACGTCTCCGGGCGGGCGCTACTGCTGAAAGCTCCGCAGGTAGGCCAGCAACTCGTCCTGCTGGCTCCGCGGCATCGGGAACCCGCGCATGATCGTCCCCGGCAGGCCGTTCGCGATGACCGCGCGGACTTGGTCGTCGGTGGTCGACGACCAGAACGCCGGGCTGGTGAAGTCGCGCGGGCGCTTCGGCAGGGCGCGCGCCGCGGGGCCGTCGCCGCGGCCTTCCACCCCGTGGCACGACTGGCACTTCGCCACGTAGATCTCGCGCCCCGGTTCGGGGGCGGCGCGCGCGGCGGTCAGGGAGAGGAGCAGGGAGAGCAACCGAGCCTCCAGGATCACCGTATCGTCGGACGGCGTGCCGGGAGAACGGGGCGGCCGTACTCCCCCTTACATCCGGGGCGCGTTCACTCAGCGGGGCGCCCCACGTCGCCGTCCTCCGGCTGCTGGGCGTCGGGTGCGGGCGGGGCGTCGGTCACGGTGGCCTGCGGGGGAGGCGTGGGCTCCGCCTGGTGCGCGGTGGCCATGTACTTGAGCACCCGGCGGGCATCCTCCGCGTCGAAGCTCGCCTCGTACGCCGGCATCGGCCCCCGGCCGTACACCACCAGGTCGACCGCCGCCTTGTCGGTCTTCACCTGACCTGCGAGATCGGGCACCGGGAACACCAGGGACGCGGTCGCCGGGCCGTCGCCCTTGGCCTCGGCGCCGTGGCACGCGACGCAGTGCCGGTCGTACAGCTCCTTGCCGCGCTGCTCGTCGGTGGGGCGCTTCTTCGAGTCGTCGGCGTTCGCGACGGGGACGAGCAACAGCACCAGCAGCCAGCGCAGCACGGATCCTCCGAGGGCCCGAAACACAGAACCCCGAGAAGCTGCGCTTCCCGGGGTTCTGGTCCGACGAGAGATCGGTTGAAAATGGCGGGATGGACGGGACTCGAACCCGCGGCCTCCGGCGTGACAGGCCGGCGTTATAACCGACTTAACTACCACCCCACTCGAACAAAGAACAAAACTGTCGCACGGGCTGCGGCCCCCGGGTGTGGGCGGAACAGGAATCGAACCTGCAACCGTCGGCGTGTAAAGCCGAAGCTCTCCCGTTGAGCTATCCGCCCACCGGGCCAGCCCGCACGACTCTTCTACTGCGGGCCCCCCAGACCGTCAAGGCGACCGAGCGGGATCTCGATCCGAGTGCCGAGTGGTGGCGGGGCCCGGTCGTCGAGTCTAGGGGTTGACCGCGTCCTTCATCGCCTTGCCGGGCTTGAACCGCACGGCCTTCGAGGCGGGGATGCGGATCGGCTTCTTGGTCTGAGGATCGCGGCCCATGCGGGCCTGCCGGTCGGCGACCGAGAAGGTGCCGAACCCAACGAGGGTCACCTTCTTCCCGTCCTGCAGCGCCCCCTGGATCGCCCCGGTCATTGCCTCGAGCGCCTTCTCGGCGTCGACCTTCTTCAGGCCGGTCTCGGCGGCAATTCGGGAGACGAGGTCGGCTTTCGTCACGCTGTTCGCCATCTTTTGCTCCTGTGGATCTCGGTACCCGACCCGGCGACGCCGGACCGGGGGCGTTCCTGCCGTCGGGAGTCTAGCCTCGCCAACAAGGCCGATGCACCTCCTGTCCACTGATTTCTGCCGCCACGACGGCGGATCGTCGAGCCGCGTACCGCAAATTCAATGGTTTGTGCGGTACTATTTCGCTATGTCATCGTTGGTGACGCATGTTCTGGGCCGGGCGGGTTCCGCGGGGATCCATCGTCCGCGGGTCCGCCCGGTTGCGCGCTCGGCGGGATCGAGGCGCGCGGAACGGCTCGGGTCAAGCGTCCCGGGGGTGGTCTGGCTCGGAGTGCGGATCCGCGGGTTCCTGCACCCTCGGCCGGGAAGTCCCGAACAGCTCCGCGGCGACCGGCCCGGTGAGCGCTTCCATCAGCACGCGGTCCATGTGCGACACCGGCACGATTTCCACCTCGGCAGTGACGTTTCGGGGGATCTCCTCGACGTCCTTGAGGTTCTCGTGCGGAACGATCACCCGGGTGATGCCGGCCCGGTGTGCGGCCAGCACCTTCTCCTTGAGGCCCCCGATCGGCAGGACCCGGCCGCGCAGGGTGATCTCGCCGGTCATCGCGGTGTCGGCGCGCACGGGGATGCCAGTGAGCGCGCTCACCATCGCCGTAGCCATCGCGATGCCAGCGGACGGGCCGTCGGTGCGTAGCGCGTTGCCCGGGTAGTGGATGTGCAGGTCGGTCGTCTCGTGGAACCCGTCTTCGAGGCCCAGCGCCGCCGCTCGTGAGCGGATGTAGGTGAACGCGGCGCGGCCCGACTCCTGCAGCCAGTCCCCGAGGCGACCGGTGAGCTGCAGGTTCCCCTTGCCCGGCACGGTGGCGACCTCGATGTTCAGCATCTCTCCGCCCCACGGCGACACCGCGAGGCCCTTCACCAAGCCGACCTGGTCTTCCTTCTCGCGCTGGTCCATCAGGAACCGCGGCGCACCGAGCAGCTTCTCGAGGTTTTGGGTCACCACCTTCACCCGGGTCGCAGGCCCCAGCTTCACCACCCGGCGCGCGACCTTGCGGCAGATCCGCGCGAGCTGGCGCTCGAGGTCGCGAACCCCCGACTCCTTGGTGTATCCACGGATGATCTCGAGCAGCGCCCGGTCCGACACGGTGACCTGCTCGTCGGTGAGCCCGTTGAGCTCGGTCTGGCGCTTGAGCAGGTACCGGCGCGCGATCGCGACCTTTTCTTGTTCGGTGTACCCGGACAGCTCGATGATCTCGAGCCGGTCCTGCAGCGGCAGGGGGATGCCCTGCAGCGTGTTGGCGGTGCAGATGAAGGTGACGTTCGACAGGTCGTAGTCGATGTCGAGGTAGTGATCCTGGAACTGGTGGTTCTGTTCGGGGTCGAGCACCTCGAGCAGCGCGGCCGACGGGTCGCCGCGGAAGTCGGCGCTCATCTTGTCGACCTCGTCGAGCAGGATCACCGGGTCGATCTTGTCGGCCCGCTTCATCGCGTGCAGCAGCTTGCCCGGCATCGCGCCGATGTACGTGCGGCGATGCCCGCGGATCTCGGCCTCGTCGCGAACGCCGCCGAGGCTGATCTTCACGAACGGGCGCTCGGTGGCGTTGGCGACCGACCGCGCGAGGCTCGTCTTGCCCACCCCGGGCGGGCCGACCAGGCACAAGATCGGGCCGCGCATCTTGGTGACGAGGGTGGACACGGCGAGGTACTCGAGCACCCGCTCCTTGATCCGGCGGAGCCCGAAGTGCTCTGCGTCGAGCACGCGGGCCGCGTCGGCGAGTGAGGCGCTCCCGTCCGACACCTCCGACCAAGGCAGCGCGACGATCCAGTCCAGGTAGTTGCGGACCACCGTGGCCTCGGCGCTCATCGTGTTCATCTGCGACAGCTTCCGCAGCTCCTTCTCCGCGCGATCCTGCACGTCGTTCGGAAGGTTCTTCGCTGCCAACGACGCCGCGAGCTCCTCGAGGTCCGACCGGCCCTCCTTGTCGCCCAGCTCCTTCTGGATCGCCTTCATCTGCTCGTTGAGCCAGAACTCGCGCTGGTTGTTCTCGCGCTCCCGCTTGACCCGCGTCTTCAGCTTCTTCTCGACCTGCAAGAACTCGATCTCGGTGAGCAGTGCCTTGTAGATCCGCTCGAGCCGAGCCCCTGCCTCGACCATCTCCAGCAGCTGCTGGCGCTCGTCGAGCTTGAACTGCAGGGGCGCGACCAGCGTGTCTGCCAACCGGTCGGGGTCCTCGAGCGCGTTGACCGTGAGCAGCATCTCGGGCGGGACGGCCCGGTTCAGCTTCACGTACCGCTCGAACGTGGTCTTCACCGTGCGGACCAGGGCCTGCAGCTCGACGTCGACCTCGGCCGGCGGTGAGAACGTCTCGACCTCGACCTCGAAGAACCGCTCGTTCGCGACGAACTGGGTCACCCGCGCGCGCTGCCGCCCCTCGACCAGGATCTTGGTGTTCCCATCGGGGAGGTTCAGCACCTGCTCGATGACCGCCAGGGTGCCGAACGTGTACACGTCGCCCTCGTCGGGGTTCACGTTCTCCCCGGAGCGCTGGGCGGCCAAGAAGATCTCGCGTGAAGGCGAGTTGTTCGCCGCTTCCACCGCGGCCAGCGACTTCGGCCGGCCGATGATCAGCGACATCGGGGTGTTCGGGAAC